>JAWSUV010000064.1:0-14042 GCA_033549305.1 Bacillota bacterium
CAAGTGCGGGGCTGCGGTCCGCATCACTGATGGAGACATAATCGGTTTTCTGGTTGTATTTCATGAAAACAGGCAGGATTTTAGGAGACGAAAACCCGTGAATGGTGGTCACCATGGGAGTTTTGATCAGTCCGCTGTAGGACAGGGGCAAAAAGTCAAAATGGTTGTGGATGAGGTCAAATGCGGATGCCTGCTCCATGATTTCCGAGATGTGCAGGCACTCCCATACCTTGGGATCCAGGCTTTTATCCTCCTCATAGGGTGTGGGACAAACACTGCGCAGTTCAGCCGATGTAATGGAATCCCCCGTTGCAAACAGTGTCACATCAATCTTTTCCCTGACAAGTCCTTCTGCCAGCAGTGAAACGACCCGTTCCCAGGGTCCGTAGTGCCTGGGCGGCGTCCGCCAGGCGATGGGTGACAGGATGGCGATTTTCATGGAAATACCTCCATATTCTCTTATTCAGAACGTTGTTCAAATCGATTGATCCTGGAAATCCCCTGCTGCTGCCGGTTCGGTTACATAGCTTTTCAGCAGCTCAAAACGGCCTTCCAGGGTATACGTTCCCAGTGCTGCCGGAATCAGCAGGCTGTCGCCTTTTTTCATTGTTTCCCGGCTATCCTCCCAGCACAGGGTCCCTGATCCCTTCACCACGGTGAACAGAAAGAAACGGGCAGGATCGCTCGTTTCCTCTACCCGGGTTTCCACCTGGTATTTTTCCAGTGAAAAATGCGGGCAGCAAATCAGTTGGGTTTTCAGCCCACCGGGAATGGGCCGGGTCACCCCTTCCACCCGGCTGCCGTTCAGCTGAAAATTGATCACTTCCATGGCTTTCTCAACATGCAGCTCCCGGGGCCGGCCATAATCATAGAACCGGTACGTGGTGTCACTATTCTGCTGAATTTCGTACAGGATCAGTCCGGGGCCGATGGCATGCAGCAGTCCGGCCTGGATATAAAACACATCTCCTTCGTTTACCGGCACCCTGTGCAGCATCGCTTCAATCCGGTTTTCATCCAGCGCCTGGCGGAAGTCTTCCCGTTCGAGATCTCCTGTTCCGATGATCAGATACGCCCCCGGCTCCGCCTGCATCACATACCAGGCCTCGGTTTTACCCAGATCATTTTCCCTGGCCAGGGCATAGTCATCATTGGGGTGCACCTGCACCGACAGCGCTTCTGACGTATTGATGAGTTTCAGCAGCAACGGAAACCGGTCGAAGGTGATGGCAGTGCCAAACAGTTCTGTCCGCTTTTCATCATAGAGCTGTGACAGGCTTTTTCCCTGAAACGGGCCGTCCAGCACCACACTGGTTCCGTTACGGTGAGAAGCGACATCCCAGCTTTCGCCAATGCTTCCCGGCGGCAGGTCGTCACGAAAAGACGCCAGGTCCCGTCCGCCCCAGATTTTTTCAAAGTAGAGATGGTTGAACTTTAATGGTTGCATGGTCATACCTCCCATGCTATACATACCCAATATTGAGGAAGCATCCATTTTAATTGACAGTCCGCTTGCACTGACTGTCTGCAGTGACTCAGCCAGTTCATAATGAGGAGGGAATCGTATGCTTTATGGCGCCCTTGAAGCCGGCGGCACAAAATTTATCCTCGGCATCGGTGATGAGCGGGGAAACCTGTTGGAACGCGAGAGCATTGCGACCCGCGACCCGGAAGAAACCATGAAAGACGTAACGGATTTTTTTGCCGGGTTCCCGATTCAATCCCTGGGGCTCGGCTGCTTCGGCCCGCTGGAACTGAATGAAGCCTCGCCCCGCTACGGATTTATTACCACCACCCCGAAAAAACAGTGGGTGTCCTTCGATATCCTTGGAACCCTGAAACGGCAGCTGGGCATTCCCATCACCCTCAGTACCGATGTGGGCGCCGCTGCGCTGGGTGAAGTGACATTTGGCGCTTTTCGTTCACAGGAAGCGCTGCTCTACATGACGATCGGCACCGGCATCGGCGGCGGGTTTGTCATCAACGGACAGATTCACACCGGCATGCTCCATCCGGAAATCGGCCACATACAGGTCAGCCGTCAGTCAACCGATGCGCATCCCTCCTGCTGCCGGTATCACGAAAACTGTCTCGAGGGATTGGCTTCGGGGCCTGCCCTCGAGAGCAGAACCGGATTGCCCGGTGCACAGGTGCCGGATGACCATCCGGTGTTTTCCCTCATTGCCGACTATCTTGCCCAGGCACTGGCCACCTGTATTTTGGTGTTGTCTCCCACCAGCATTGTGCTTGGCGGCGGTGTCATGGAACGCGCCTTTCTTTTTCCATTGATTCGCCAATGCACCCTGACTCATCTGAACGGATACCTCGAAACGGAAGCCCTTCAGCATATCGACACCTACATCGTTCCACCCAGCCTTGGCAACAACGCGGGAATCATGGGCTGCCTGGCGCTGGCACAGAAAGCAGCGCTGCGTTAAAACCGGCAGGACCGATGACACATCAAACGTCGTGCATAAGAAACGTCAGGCAGCAAAAACCGGACGGGCTCCCCGGGGATTCCGTCCGGTTATTTCGGTGCGGCTGAAGGACATCATCATCAGCAGCCATGATTTCCAGGCGAGGCTGTGCCTGGACAATTGTCTTCATAGAGCCTTCTTTTTAGTCGGATCCGGCAGCTTTTTCGTTTTACGTCTGCTGGGGAACTCAGCTTTTTCCAAGACCACTTCCTGCAGCAGGCGTTTCACTTCCTCCCGGGTAACTTCAGACGGCTGACTGTCCAGAATGACACGGCTGCTGACGATCTGGCTGTTGAAGTTGGCCTCGCTCCGCTCCACCAGTTTCCTGAATCGTTTTTCCTGCGCTTCATCTGCTTCGGACAGGATCCCTATCGCAAGATAACGCAGGCTTTGCTCATATGCGTCTTCACGGACCGCTTCTTTTTTCAGGTTGAGAATGTGAGGGATCTTTTTCGGGATAGACCGCTGAAAGACTCTGTTCAGGTCAAAGGAATATCCGCCGCAGGTAATGGGGGTGACCGCAATCACCACATGACTCCTGGTCAGTTTTTTCACGAATTTACGCATATCATTCTCCACGCGGCACATCCCCGGAGTATTATGGAAACCAGTGGATTCAGGCAGCCAGTAAGTGATCTCCATGTCCCGTAACACCATCTCCGTCACAACGTGACCGTGCGTTTCGCATGTTTCTGTGATGAATCGACAGATTTCTTCTGCTTTCCGGTGGCTTTTATCCGCTCCGTTTAACAACAGGATTCTCATGCAACCATCCCTTTCTCCTCCAACCAAAGATGGTTTAGGCTTCTACCCGCGGACCATTACGAACGGGTGTTTTTTCTGACTTTTCAGTCTTTTATATTCTGCCTTTACCCCCAGCGAATCGCCATAATCAAGAGAGATGTCATTTTATATCATAATTTTTCCAGCAAAAACCCCGCAGCACGCTCCGTTTAACACGTTGTTGCCGGCTGAAATCCCTTGATCGTGGTTAACTTATCGCAATTTTAAATTTTTTAATCTCCCGGATTCCTTGCCCTGTCACCTCTTTAACGATTGAACAAATACTCAGAAGTTGCCCTGGAAGAAATCTGTGATAAAATAATTTCCGAGGTTCGCCTCTCATGAAAAAATACGTTTCCAGGAGGGACTCCATGCGAAATCGATCTGGGATTGCGGTCTTCACCGTGACGGCAGCACTGCTTTTCGCCACCCTGACAGCACCCCACGCCTTTGCCTATTCTGAAGGGACGCTGCTGCGCAGGGACATGCGCAACGACAACGTGACGAGACTTCAGCAGGATTTACATAACCTCGGGTTTTTAGAGGTACCTCCCACCGGCTACTACGGCAACCTGACAGAATCTGCTGTAAAGGATTTCCAGCGTTACGCAGGCCTGACCCCTGATGGGCTGGCCGGCGCCAAAACCATCAGTGAACTGATTCGTTTCACAAAATCACCGGAAAAAATGGAGAACGTTGTTGTTTCACGGGGAAGCGTATCCCGCACCGTGTCAGCCAGTGATGAATCCATCCAGATGCTCCCCTGGTTCGGCCATGTGAACACTTTATTTGCGCGGGGCGATGTGGCCACCATTATTGATGTGAAGACAGGCCTCACCTACCGGGTGAAACGGACCTACGGAACCAACCATGCGGATGTGGAAGCACTGACCAAAGAAGACACTGGCGTTATGAAGCAAACCGCCGGCGGCGAATGGAGCTGGACGCGACGCCCGGTCATTGTCGAAGTGCATGGTGTTCGCATTGCAGCCTCTATTGCGTTGATGCCTCATGCCGGCCGGGACGATCTGCCGGCCTTGCAGACAGTCAACAACCGCAGCGGCGGATTTGGCCGCGGAACCAACCTGGATGAAGTCAAAGGCAACGACATGCACGGTCATGTGGACCTTCACTTTCTGGGCAGCAAAGGGCACGCCAGCGGCCGGGTGGACAGCAAGCACCAGGCTGCAGTAAAGGAAGCGCATCAGTCCGGCTTATAAACCGTGAAATCACAGATCAATCAACTATCTGTAACCATAAGGCCTGATGAATGCCTACGGCAGTCATCGGGTTTTTAATGTCTTTTCTCTTCCTTCCATTTGAAATTTGCTTCGAAAAATGATATGTTTCAGTCAGAGGATCATTTCACGTACGGAGCCATCTTCACGGACAGGGAGGTTTTTGCGAATGCGTTTACTGATTGCAATCATTTTTAATCCGGCGAAAGTATTTGATATTCTGGACGAGTTCTATCAGGTCGGGATTAAGGGATCCACCGTCCTGGACAGCATCGGCATGGCCCATATTATGGCCCATCACGTACCCTACTTTTCCCGTTTTGCCGATCTGGATGAGGATCCGGGGGAGAATAAAACCATTCTGATAGCCATCGAGTCTGACGAGGAGCTGGCGAGAGCCGTTGCTGCCATCGAACGCATTGTGGGTGATCTGGAAAAGCCGGATACCGGCGTGGTGATGACCCTGCCCATCGAGTACCATAAAGGCCTGAAAAAAATCAAGCAAATGGAGTCCGGAAATTATTAAGCTCACCGGACAGAGAACTGCTTCATGTAATCCAAAAAACACAGCAGCCCGATCCCGTCAGGGGATTTGTGGCTGCTGCTTTTTGTTTCCGTTTGTTACAGTCTCTGAATGATCTCCCCCACCATGCCGGCTGTGGTATTCTCCCCGCCCAGGTCAGGAGTAAGGAGAGAGAGCTGGCTCATCACCTTTTCCAGGGCCTGGCGGATGCGCCGGGCGGCATGATCTTCTCCCATGGCTTCCAGCATCATGGCCCCCGAAAGAATACAGGCAGTGGGATTGGCGGTCCCTTTTCCCACCAGGTCCGGGGCGGTTCCGTGGACGGCTTCGTAGATGGCTACGCTCTCTCCCAGGTTCGCTCCCGGAACAGTACCCAGGCCGCCCACCATGCCTGCAGCCAGGTCGGAGAGGATGTCCCCGTAGAGGTTGGGGGCCAGGATCATGTCAAACTGGGGCGGGTCCCTCACCAACTGCATGCACAGGTTATCGATAATCATATCGTTCACCTGGATATCCGGGTATTCGCCTGCCACTCTCCGGCTGCATTCCAGGAACAGTCCGTCGGTCTTTTTCAGGATATTGGCCTTATGGGCGATAGTGACTTTTTGCCGGTCCAGCTTCCGGGCGGAATCAAACGCAAAACGGGCAATCCGCTCCGAGGCCTTGCGGGTGATTCGTTTCTCGGCAACAGCCCCTTCCGCTGTTTCCGACTCTATGCCCAGGTAAAGATCCTCCGAGTTTTCCCGCACCACGATCAGGTCGATCCGGGGATAGCGGGAAGGCAGGCCGGGGTAGGCTTTAATGGGCCTCAAACAGGCGTACGTATCGAACGTCTGGCGGAGCAGCACATTGACGCTTCGATGCCCTTTCCCCACAGGCGTTCCGATGGGGCCTTTCAGCACCCAGCCGGTCCGACGGATGATTTCTTCCACAGATGGAGGAACCACTGATCCGTTATCCGAGAAAAATTCACTGGTTTCAATGGGATGCCACTGGATGGCGGCGCCGGTTGCGGCGATGACTTCCCGGGCGGCATCCATCACTTCAGGGCCGATACCGTCGCCGGGAATATAAATGGCTTGATGCATCAGGACACCTCCCCTTTCATGTTTTCTTTAATCCAGTTCAGCTTGCCGCCGGCCAGCAGCCAGGCCACTTCCTGTTCAGATCCGTCAAACCGGAGCAGGATGGGAGCTTCCCGGCCATCTGCCTGTGCCTGGATGGGAGTGCCGGTTTCCAGCGCCTCCCGCACATTCAGGAAATGGACTTTCGTACTCAGGGCAAGGGACGCCATATCTTCCGGATGAAGAAAAGTCAGGGGCAGGATACCGCTGTTGATCAGGTTGGAGCGGTGGATCCGTGCGAAGGACTGGGCCATCACCGCTTTGACCCCCAAGTACAGGGGCACCAGGGCGGCGTGTTCCCGGCTGGAGCCCTGCCCGTAATTGCGGCCGGCCACAATCAGGCCGTTGGCTGTCTCACGGCACCGCCGGACAAAATCCTTGTCCAGGGCTTCGAAACAGTACGCTGACAGATGGGGGATATTGGAACGGAAAGGCAGCAGGGACGCATCGGAAGGCATGATGTCATCGGTGGTGACATGATCGCCGGCTTTCATAACCACTTCACCGCGCCACTGATTTTCAGGAGGTGCATTCAGAGGCACTTCCCGGATGTTGCTGCCTTTCACCAGAGCCGGAGGTGTGCTGGATGGGGCAGCAGGAATCGCGAATAAGTGGCGGCTGATGACATACTTATCCGTATCGTCAGGCACCACCAGATTCTCCAGAAAAACAGCCGGATCCGTCAATTTTCCGGTGAGGGCGGAAACAGCGGCCGTTTCTGGACTGCACAGGTAGACGGCGGCATCGGAGGTACCGCTGCGGCCTTTGAAATTCCGGTTGAAGGTCCTCAGGGAGACACTGCCGCCGGCGGGGGACTGGCCCATGCCGATACACGGGCCGCAGGCACACTCCAGGATCCGGGCGCCGGCCCTGATCATATCCGCCAGGGCTCCGTTGCGGCTCATCATTTCCAGGATACTGGCAGAGCCGGGGGAGATGGCCAGGTTCACACCCGGATGAACCTGCCGATCTTTCAGGATGGCCGCGGTTTTCATCAGGTCATGGTAGGAAGCGTTGGTACAGCTTCCGATGAGGATCTGCTGCACAGGCAGAGGGCCGGCAGCTGTCACCGTGGTGACCCGGTCAGGGCTGTGGGGATGAGCGATCATGGGTTCCAGCGTGTCCAGATCGATGGTCAGTTCCCGGTCATAGCAGGCATCCGGCTCAGCTGCCAGGGCAAGGTAGTCCTGTTCCCGCTGTTGGGCTTTCAGGTACAGCCGGGTATTGTCGTCGGAGGGAAATACGGAACTGGTGGCGCCGGCTTCTGCTCCCATGTTGGCAATGGCGGCCCGCTCTGTCACTGACAGAGTGGCGACACCGGCGCCGGAATATTCCAGCACCGATCCGATGCCGCCGCTGACGGTCAGTTCTTTCAGCACTGCCAGAATCACATCCTTTGCAGCCACCCAGGGTTTCCGGCTGCCTGTCAGGCGGATACCGATCACACGGGGCACCGTCAGATCAATGGCACCGAAAGCCATGGCTTCAGCCACATCCAGACCACCGGCACCGACGGCCAGCATGCCCAGTCCACCGCAGGTGGGTGTATGGCTGTCGGAGCCCATGAGGATCTTTCCCGGGACAGCAAAGTTTTCCAGGTGCAGCTGATGGCAGATCCCGTTGCCTGCCTTGGAAAAGGTGATGCCGTAACGGGCGGCAGCGCTCTGGATGAACCGGTGGTCTTCAGCATTTTCCGGGCCGGTCTGCAGGGTGTTGTGGTCAATATAGGCGACGGACTTCTCCGTTTTGACCCGGTCGATTCCCATGGCTTCCATCTGCAGATAGACCACGGTGCCGGTGGAATCCTGGGTCAGGGTCTGGTGCACCCGGACTCGAAGGCTGGTATCGGTTACGGGATCGCCGGACAACAACGCCCGGCTGATGATTTTTTCGGTTAAGGTTCCTTTCAAGGTGAGCACTCCTTTTACATATCATTGTCGAGTGATTGTAATCCAATAAGCCATTACGCCGTGATGCCCATACCGCTGGTGCTGAGGCGCTGGCAAAGGCTGATCAATTCCTGGTCGGTGATAGGCCGTTTCAGGGAGGTGGCGACAACGCGCACAGCTTCCAACAGACGGTCTGCCGTTTTTCGGTCCAAAGTGATGCCATATTTTCCGAGGGTGTTGATCAGGCTAGCGGTTCCGGAATGCTTCCCGATCACAATCCGGCGTTCCAGGCCGACTTCCTCCGGCGTGAACAGTTCATAGGTGTTCTGGTGCTTCAGCATGCCGTCGGCATGAATGCCGGACTCATGCCAGAAAATGTGCTTACCGGTGATGGCTTTGTTGACAGGGATCTTTCGCCCGGAATCCCGGGCGACGTACTGGCAGATCACCGGAAGCAGTTCCAGATGGTACGGAAGATCGACACCCATGCTGCAGCGCATGGCCATAACGGTTTCTTCCAGGGATGCATTCCCGGCCCGTTCGCCCAGGCCGTTGACGGTCACCCCCAGCCAGGAGGCACCCGCCTTGGCGCCGGCAATGGCATTGGCCGTTGCCATGCCCAGGTCATTGTGTGTATGCATTTCGATTTCCAGATCAACCGTGTTGCGGATGGACTGGATCCACTGGTAGATGGTCACGGGTTCCATTGATCCGACTGTGTCACAGAAACGGATCCGGTCGGCACCGGCCGCTTTGGCGGTGCGGAAAAAAGTCAGGAGATAATCGTGATCGGACCTGGAGGCATCCTCGGCATTCACCGAGACATACATGCCTTCTTTCTTGGAAAACTCCACGGTTTTCACCATGCGTTCCAGCACTTCCTCCCGGGTTATTTTCAGTTTATGCTCAATGTGCAGGTCGGATGTGGCGATGGAAATGGCCACTGCATCCACCCCACAACGGATACCGCTCTCAATGTCTTTGATCACTGCCCGGTTCCAGGCCATCAGGCTGGCTTTGAGGCCCATTTTTGCAATTTGCCGGATACTTTCCTGCTCTTCCGGTCCCATGGCGGGGATGCCGACCTCAATCTGGTCAACGCCCAGGGAGTCCAGCATCTGAGCAATCATGATTTTTTCTTCCCGGGCAAAGACAACGCCTGCCGTTTGTTCGCCGTCACGGAGAGTAGTATCCAACAGTTTAATGGAATGTGTCATCTTCTTCAACTCCTTTGGTCTTTTCATGGATTATATATGCAAGTTATACGTTTGTCAACACCATTTTGCAGATATATTCATTTTCTTTATTAATCTATGTATATATTGCTATGAAAGCGTTTTTATTGTAATTGTTATCATCTTTAACTCCTTTTAAATGCAAGTAAATTATATTTCAATTCATTTTAACAGAAGTCCAGCAAAACAAAGCAGCCCTGCATGTTCATAAATGCAGCGCTGCCGCTGTAGTTCCTTATTCAACCAGATCGTGATTACAACAGCCCGCGGCTGACCATGGCATTGGCCACCCGAAGGAATCCCGCCACATTGGCCCCTTTCACATAATCAATCCGTCCGCCGTTTTTGCCGTGTTCCATGCACTGCTCATGAATGCTGCGCATGGTGTTCTTCAGTTTCCGGTCAACTTCCTCCGCCTCCCAACTGAGGCGCTGGCTGGTTTGCGACATTTCAAAGCCCGAAACGGCAACCGCACCTGCACCGGCCGCCTTTCCGGGAGCGAAAAGCACCGGGCTGTTCCGGAACATCTCCACCGCGGCGGGTGTAGCGGCCATATTGGCTCCTTCGCCGATACAGCGGCAACCATTTTTCACCAGTGCCCGCGCATCTGCCTCATCCAGTTCATGGAGGGTGGCGCAGGGTATGGCTACCTGACAGGGCACCGCCCAGGGCTTTTGACCCGGGTGATAGGCCGCTTCAAAGAGCTTGGCATAGTCGCTGATCTGGCCGTATCGTTTGCCTTTCAGCTCCAGCAGATACTGCCATTTTTCACCGCTGATCCCCGCCGGATCATGCACAAAGCCGGTGGAATCGGACACCGTTACCACCATGCCGCCCAACTGGTTTATTTTTTCGATGGCATACTGGGCCACATTACCGTACCCTGAAAGAGCCACCGTCTTGCCTTCCAGGCTTTCCCCGATTGTCTTCAGCATTTCTTCCACAAAGTACACGCAGCCGTAACCGGCAGCCTCCGCGCGGAGAGGACTGCCCCCCAGTCCGACGCTTCTGCCGGTAAAAGCACCTGTGTAATCATTTTTGATCCGGTTGTAGGCGCCGAACATGTATCCGATTTCGCGTTCACCCACACCCAGGTCCCGGGCAGGGACATCGATATTGGCACCGATGTGCCGGTACAGTTCCATCATCAGACTTTTGCAGAAACGCATCACTTCACCATCGGACCTGCCTTTAGGATCAAAATCAGCACCGCCCGTCCCGCTGCCCATCGCCAGCCCGGTCAGGCTGTTTTTAAAAATCTGTTCAAATCCCAGGGTTTTCAGGTTTGCCTGATTCACACTTGGATGAAAACGCATGCCGCCCTTGTAAGGACCCAGAGCGCTGTTGTACTGGATGCGGCAGCCCCGGTTTACCTGCACTTCGCCTTCGTCGTCCACCCAGGTAACCCGGAAGATGACCTGCCGTTCGGGCTCCACTATGAGATCAAGAATCTGGTTGCGCACCAGGTCGTCACGGCTTTCGTATACTGGCCAGACAGATGCTGCCAGTTCACTCACCGCCTGCAGAAATTCCGGTTGATGAGGGTTTCTGGCCGCAACACGGTTAAGAAAATGATTCAGTGTCATAAGGTTTCCTCCCTTCCACCTATTCCAGCCCCCGCCCCAGCATGGCATTTGCCACCCGGAGGAATCCGGCCAGATTGGCGCCCTTCACATAATCGATCCCACTGCCATTTTGACCGTATTCAGTGCATTGTTCGTGGATGGACTGCATGACCCTCTTCAGCCGCCTGTCCACTTCTTCCGGTTCCCAGCTGAGCCGCTGGCTGGTCTGGGACATCTCAAAGCCCGAGGTGGCCACGCCCCCGGCATTAGCGGCTTTCCCCGGCGCAAAGAGCACCCCATTGGCTTTCAGCACCTCCAGAGCCGCCGGGGTGGTGGGCATGTTGGCGCCTTCCACCACACAGACGCAGCCGTTTTTCACCAGATCCAGCGCGTCTTTTTCGCTGATCTCATTCTGACTGGCGCAGGGAATGGCGACCTGACAGGGGACATTCCACGGCTTGCCGCCGGGAAAATAGGACGCGCCACAGTGGGTTGCGAATTCGCTGACCCGTCCCCGTCGCTTGTGCTTTAGCTCCATCAGATACTCCCATTTGTCATGGCAGATGCCTTCCGGATCATGGACAAAACCGGAGGAGTCGGACACCGTCACCACTTTCGCCCCCAGTTCCGCCGCCTTTTCGATGGTGTACTGGGCCACATTGCCCGCACCCGATACCACCACGGTTTTCCCTTCGATGGAATCGCCCCTGTGCTTCAGCATTTCCTCCACAAAATAGACGCAGCCGTAGCCGGTGGCCTGCGGCCGCAGAGCGCTGCCGCCCAGGCCCTGGCTTCTGCCGGTGAAAACACCGGTGTAATCATTTTTAATCCGGTTATAGGCACCAAACATGTACCCCACTTCCCGTTCGCCGACGCCCATATCGCCTGCCGGCACATCGATGTCGGCACCGATGTGCCGGTACAGTTCCATCATCAGGTTTTTACAGAACCGCATCACTTCGCTGTCTGTCCTGCCTTTGGGGTCAAAATCCGACCCTCCTTTTCCGCCGCCGATGGCCAGGGTGGTCAGGCTGTTTTTAAAGGTCTGCTCAAAAGCCAGAAATTTAAGGATGGACTGATTCACACTCGGGTGAAAGCGCATACCGCCTTTGTAGGGGCCCAGCGCACTGTTGAACTGAATCCGGTAACCCCGGTTCACCTGAACGTCTCCCCGGTCGTCTTCCCAGTTAACACGAAAGATGATCTGCCGCTCCGGTTCCACTATCCGTTCGAGAATCTTGTTTTCCACCAGGTCTTTTCGGCTTTGGTAGACCGGCCACACGGATTCCACCACTTCTTCCACCGCCTGGAGAAATTCCGGTTCACTCGGATTGGCGGCGGTTACCCGGTTTAAAAAATCATGCATGGACATACTGACACTTCCTTTCATGATGAAGGCACCAATAAATTTGCATTCCCTATTTATTTTGGGAAATAACGCCTCATATCCGATATAAAATTATCAACAGTATATGGGCAATCCTGTTTCTTGTCAAGGATATTGTTTGAATTGTTTAAATATTTCCTCCAAGCCGGGGTAAAGGTAAAATAAGAATATTCTCTTTCTGCAGACGTTGTAAGGAAGTGAAAGCATGAAAAAATGGTTGAATGAATTTCTGGATCGATGGGTCGTCCTGATCTCCTCCCTTTCACTGGGAAGAATCCGCTACTTTCGAAAAAGCATCGACAGCCCTGGCTTTAAAGAACACATTCGCGGCGTTTTTCTTGAACCCCCCCACATGACAGGGCAGGGGCTTTATCCCGTAGCGGGAGAAACGCTGGCAGGACTACAGGAAACCAGCGTCGTGGTTAGATTGTGGAAAGGTCCGGAATATCCGACGATTTTTTACCAGCACGGCAATATTGAGCGACCCTTTGATCTTTATCCATTGCGGGAAAACCTGATTGAACGCATCTTTTATCCGGATGCGCTTCACCTGCCTGATTACAACCTGATTCTCATTCGTTCCTACATTGACGGGAAAGTCCAGGATCATTTTGATAAAATGCAGCATTTAAATCACTTTATGGCGAAACTGGCCTTCTACTGTGTGCTGGAAGAAAAAATCATGAGGTCCCTTCAGCCCGGTATAAGGAATAAGAAGGCTCAAGCCGGTTTTATACTGGCAGGCACCGGCTTTGGCGGCACGGTGGTCAACCTTCACCGCACCTTCTTCAATACGGCAGATGCGTACGTGCCCATTTTGGCCGGTGCTGATCCGGGAAATGTCTTCATGGAATCATCCTATCGGAAAATGACGGGCAGGCTGGCCAGGAAACATAAAAGCCAGGTCAGCAGCCGCTTGAACTTTGAGAATGACTTTCTCCGGGTGATGTCCCATAATGTGCACCCGATACTGGCGCTTTACGACCGGGTGGCTGTGTACCAGCACCAGAGTCGCGCCTACGAAACCAAACCCATCAACGCTATTCCCAGGGGTCATTATACCGGCTTTACGGATACGGCGGCGATTCGCAGCCATCTGCTGACGGTGATCGACGAATTGAAGCGTCCTTCAGGACCTGACCCTGCAGACCGATGGGCCTCTTGGTAGCTAAAAAAAGCCCGTTGGCCAACCGGCTCCAACGGAATGTAACGGTTCCATGAAAAGGCAACAGCCATGCTAACGTCTCAATGAAATGTCATAATCTTTGATTTTCCGGTAAAGCGTATTTCTGCCAATATCCAGACGACGGGCAGTTTGTGTCACGTTCCAGCGGCACTCTTCCAGCGCTTTTTCAATGAGCTCCCGCTCCATTTCCGTCATGGGTTTAATGCCTGGAGTGGGTTCCGCTTCGTTTTTGCGACGCAGCCGGGGTGGAATGAACTCCATGGTGATTTCATCGCCCGCCACCAGATTCATAGCCCGCTCAATGATGTTTTCCAGTTCCCGTACATTTCCCGGCCAGGAATAGGCCGTCAGGCATTCCATGACCTCATCCGTCACCCGTTTCACGGATTTTCCAAGCTGGTGGTTATGTTTCTCCAGAAAGTGGCTGACCAGCAGCGGAACATCCTCTTTCCGTTCCCGGATGGGCGGCAGGTAAATCGTCAGGACGTTCAGCCGGTAATACAGGTCCTCCCGGAATTCATTCTTTTTGACAGACTCCCAGAGATTTTTATTGGTGCTCGCGATGATGCGCACATCCACCGGAATGCTGTGCTTGCCGCCGATCCGGGTGATCTCCCTGTCCTGGATCACCCGCA
>JAWSUV010000065.1:0-13966 GCA_033549305.1 Bacillota bacterium
AATGAGCTGAATCCACTTTTTCTTTCCGGCAATGATACCGGCCTGGGCACCGCCCAGAAGTTTATCGCCGCTGAAAGTCACCACATCGCATCCGGCATCAACGGCTTCCTGCACCGTCGGTTCCGGCGGAAATCCGTATGGGGTCAGGTTAATGAAAAGACCGCTGCCCAGGTCGTTGATCATGGGAATCTGATGTTTGGAAGCCAGCGCCACCAGTTCTTCCGGGGTCGCTTCATGAGTAAATCCCACAATTTTAAAATTACTCTGATGCACCTTCAGCAAGGCGCCGGTTTGTTCAGTCATGGCAGCCTCATAGTCCCGCACATAGACTTTATTGGTGGCCCCCACTTCGACCAGAGTGGCCCCGCTTTGTTCCATGACTTCCGGTACGCGGAAAGAGCCGCCGATCTCCACCAGTTCTCCACGGGAGATCACCACTTCTTTCTCTTTTGTCAGAGCTGAAAGTGTCAGCAGCACCGCACCAGCATTGTTATTGACGACAATGGCATCCTCCGCACCGGTGAGTTTCAGCAACAGTTCCTTCATATGTGAATAGCGGCTGCCCCGTTTTCCGGTGTTCAAATCCATTTCCAGGTTGCTGTATCCTTTGGCAATGTCCCACAGGGCATCCTTCACATAATCGCCCAGGGGAGCACGTCCCAGATTCGTGTGAAGCACCACGCCGGTTCCATTAATGACTTTGCGCAGCTGCATGGTGCCCAAAGCAACACAGCGGTTGATCGTTTCTTCAATGATCAGCCCAGGCGACATTTCTTTCTCTGAAATCCCAGTCCCTTCCTCCGACAAAATAGACTCCCTCAGGGTTTGCAGTACGTGACGGAGTTCATCCTTAACGAAACCCGGCTCAATCAATGCTATCTCCTGACGGGATTCCATCAGATTCCACAGTTCATCCATTTTGGGGATTTTACGCAACAGTGTCTGTTGATCCACCAGCACACCTCCTTCTCGATTCCATTCGATTATAGCATAAATCGCACTTTCTGAGAATAAAACCACTCTGTTGATAAGGCATCAGTGGATAAGTGACAGAATATCAGATCTGTCAATATAAAATCATTTGCCATCTTTCATTATTTTTATCATTATGATACAATATGATTGCTATAAGCAGATTAAACTCTGGGTATAGAAGTGTATAAAGACATTGATCGTTTCATCAGAAGGCTGAAATATGTTTCTGCGCGAACGTGTTCATTGTCTTTGTTTTTGTCATTATACCCGGAGTACTAAAAACAGAAAGGGGTGAGGCATCCCATCCTTTTAAGCAACAGGTAATCCATTGTCTTCAGTTTCATGAATCTATTCTAAAAGGAGGTATACGATTTGATTGGTTTTGTAGCAGCAATTGAAGGCCTCAATAGTGCGATTAACAGCCTTGTTTGGGGGCCACCCATGCTCGTCCTTATAGTCGGTACTGGTGTTTATTTGTCCATTCGAACTAATTTTCTGCAGGTTGGTAAATTCGGTTTTGCCATGAAACAAACCCTCTTCAAGATTTTTGATAAAACCGAAATCAGTGAAGATGGTGATATTACTCCCTTCCAAGCATTGTCCACCGCTTTGGCGGCTACCATTGGTACCGGTAATATTGCCGGTGTCGCCACCGCTATTGCCATCGGCGGACCCGGTGCTGTTTTCTGGATGTGGGTGTCCGCATTCTTCGGCATGATGACCAAATTCTCAGAAGTGGTCTTGGCGATCCAATACCGCGAAAAGAACAAAGATGGCAACTGGGTTGGCGGTCCCATGTACTACATCACCGACGGCCTCGGCCAGAATTGGAAATGGCTGGCTTATGTATTCGCAGCTTTTGGCGCCCTGGCAGCCTTCGGTATTGGTAACATGGTGCAGGCAAACTCGGTAGCGGCAGCCCTTGAAGCTACCTTCAACATTCCGGTCCTGGTGTCAGGGATTGTACTGGCCATCGCTGCCGGTGCGGTTATTCTGGGTGGACTGAAGCGGATTGCAGCTGTTACTGAAAAAATCGTCCCTTTCATGGCTGTTTTTTACATGATCGGTGCCATCGTTATCGTCATTCTTAACATTGTTCATATTCCTGAAGCTTTAGGTCTGATTTTCCGTCACGCTTTCACTGCCAAAGCCGGTGTTGGTGGCTTTGCTGGTGCAACGGTTATGATGGCCATGCGATTTGGGGTTGCCCGTGGGGTTTTCTCCAATGAAGCTGGTCTTGGAAGTGCACCGATCGCTCACGCCGCCGCCCGTACGGACCATCCGGTTCGCCAGGGTCTCTGGGGTGTCTTTGAAGTATTCGCCGACACCATTGTTATTTGTACCCTAACTGCTTTAACCATTATTACTTCAGGCGTATGGAACAGCGGTGTCACAGGCGCTGCTCTGACCACCGCAGCTTTTAATGAAGGCCTTCCAGGTCCCGGTGGTATCATTGTTGCTATTGGTATTCTTTTCTTCGCTTTTTCAACCCTGCTGTCCTGGGCATACTATGGTGAGAAATGCGCCGAGTACATCCTGGGATCCGGCTTCAACAAAATTTACCGTATTATCTGGTTGCCGCTGATCGTGCTTGGTGCTGTTGGAAGCCTGACCATGATCTGGGACATCGCTGACACCCTTAACGGCCTGATGGCAATCCCCAACCTGGTGGCCCTTCTTGGCCTGAGTGGCGTAGTGGTTAAACTGACAAAAGAATTCTTTGAAAATGAGAAAAATCTTGGGTAACTGAAACAATGGATCTGGCTGCATGGTATCCGGCGAAACGATGACAGTCAGTATCAACGTGTCTTATCTTTAATCTTAGAGAACTGAGTTAGGACATAAAAAAGAAGGACGGCTGATCAGCCGTCCTTTTTTAAAATGAAATTTTGGCAACATCCAATGATGTTGACTGATGATGATTCTCCCCCAGAGCAATTTCATCCAATTAACTGTATTGAAGAACCACCACGTTCTTTAACCACACCTATTTCCGCAAAGGCGCAGGGAAGAGATTCCGCCAATCTGTTCAGGACACCCGGAATATCCTCCGGTGCCAATGCCAGCAGCAATCCGCCGGATGTTTGCGGGTCATAAAGCAAATCCAGCAGCGCTTCTTCTGGAACCGTTTTCATGTCCACCTTCGATTTAAAATAGTCCCGGTTACGATACATGCCGCCGGGAATTAACCCCATAGCGGCATTGACCAGTGCCGCTTTTATCACCGGAATACGGTCTGTCTGCAGCTGAATGGTCATCCCGCTGCCTTCGGCCATTTCGACGGCATGGCCAATTAATCCAAATCCCGTAATATCCGTGCAGGCATGTACGTCGATCCCGTTGACAGCTTCCAGAGCGGATTTATTGAGCAGCGCCATGACGCTTACCGCTTCCTGGTAATCCTCTTCCGACAGCATTTCCGCTTTAATCGCGGTGCTTAACACACCTGATCCCAGCGGTTTGGTTAAAATCAGCCGGTCACCGGGCCGCGCACCCCTGTTGGTCAGAATGCGGTCAGGATGAACGGTTCCTGTGACTGACAACCCATACTTGGGCTCCTCATCTTCCACCGAATGCCCGCCCACAAGGGAAGCGCCGGCTTCCAACACTTTATCGGCCCCGCCTTTCAGGATTTCTGCCAACACATCCGGCGACAGGCAGTTTGGAAAACCGACAATGTTCAATGCCAGGATGGGTTCGCCTCCCATGGCGTAGATATCGCTCAGGGAATTGGCCGCCGCGATCTGGCCAAAGGTATAGGGATCGTCAACGATGGGCGTAAAAAAGTCCACCGTCTGGATAATGGCCAAATCCGGGGTTAACTGGTAAACGGCGCCGTCATCACCTGTTTCCAACCCAACCAGTACTTTCGGATTGGTTTGGGCGGGAAGTTGTTTCAGTACCTGCATCAGGACCTCCGGTCCTATTTTCGCCGCTCAGCCGGCGCTTTTGGTCATGGAGGTCAGTTTAACTGGTTCCATGGGATCACCTGCTTTCTTTTCACTTGACTGTTTCAACGTTTCATTGATTCTTCATGGTTCACTTTATATGGTAATACTGGATTGGATGTCTTCAAAACGTTTATCGCCAATCCCGGTGACCTTCTTCAGGTCCTCCAGCTGCCTGAACGGACCTTGCTGCTGTCGATAGGCGATAATCCGTTCCGCCAGCACCGGGCCGATGCCGGGAAGGGTTTCCAGCTTTTTTGCATCCGCTGTGTTGATATTCACCAGAGATTGATCAGATGGCGCCAACCCTGAATGAAAAGAAAACGTCGGCTGCAATAATGCTCCTTCGTCCCGCAATTCATCAACAGCAGGCACATAAATAAAGGCTTCATCCTGCAGTTTTTGTGCCAGGTTGATCTTGCGGTCGGCTTCCGGTGTCAGTCCTCCGGCCATTTCCACGGCATCAATGACACGGGATCCATGCGCGAGTTCATAAACTCCTGGAGAGGCAACCTGTCCCTCCACATGAACCACGATGCTGCTGATCTCCTTTTCCGGGGAAGTGATTTCTGCTGCGTTTTCGAAGTCTTTAACGGTTGAACCGACGGATCGCGTCTCAGAGGCAGCAGAATCAGCCGGTGCTTCTGACAGGACAAACACATTTCGCTGCCTGAGAATTCTTTCATACAGGGTAAATCCGGAAAAAAGGGCCAGAACAATCACGATCATCACCAGTTTGTGTTTTGTGGTCACTGCCATGCTGATCAACTCCTTCAGGAATTTGATTGCTGTTATGGTGTAAATGCATGCTGAAACCTGAACGGAAATGTGGTATTTTTGCTTAACAAACCGATAAATCTATTGTACTATAGAAAAGAGCCTTTGTGGCTGAAGAATGACAACTATTGATAAATCTTTTCTATAGGAGCTGAATGTCCGTTGAAATACTTAATGCGTATGCCGGTCATACACCGCCGCATTCTGGCAGCGATCATCTCTTTTCTCCTTCTTTTTCAGATTATCCCCCTGACAGCTGAAGCGACAGCCGCCCATACGCCTCAGATAATCGCCCCCCGGGCAATTCTAATGGATGCCGAAACGGGTACTGTGCTTTATGACAAAAATGCTCACGAGATCACATTCCCGGCCAGTACCACGAAAGTGTTGACAGCCTTGCTGGTGCTGGAAAACGCCTCTTTGACGGATGTGGTGCATATTGATTACGAGCCGGGAGTCACTGGCTCCAGCATGTACATTCTGCCGGGTGAATCCTTCACGGTGGAGACACTTCTCCGAGCGCTCCTGATTCGCTCCGCCAACGACGCTGCCGAGGTGCTGGGCAGACATATCGCCGGATCCGTGGAGGCATATGTTGATTTGATGAACCAGCGGGCAGCTCAGCTGGGAGCCGTCCAGACCCATTTTGTGAATCCACACGGCCTGCCTCATGAAGAACATGTCACGACCGCCTATGATCTCGCCCTGATTTCACGGGAAGCCATGAAACATGAACTTTTTCGAGAGATCGTTGCCAGTCCTGCACTGATCATTCCTGAAACCGGCCACATGGAACAGCGGGTGTATAACAATTCCAACCGTTTTTTGTGGGGGGTGGGACCCAGACACCAGATGATCTATCAGGGTCAGTCAACAAATATCGCCTATGACCCGGTAGACGGCATAAAAACCGGCTACACCAACAGTGCCCGCAACTGCCTGATCAGTTCCGCCCTGTTTAATGATCAACGCTTCATTGCTGTGGTACTGAATGCAGAACAGGAAAATGTCTATGCCGACTCACGTACACTGCTGGATTACGGCTTTCAGTTTTTTCATCACCTGACGCTGGTTGAGGAAGGCATGATGACGGGAAGTGTTCCGGTGACCAACGGAACGGCCGATTCCGTCTCTCTCTATGCGGCTCAGACGGTCCGCCACGTTTTTCCACGAAATGTGCTGCCGGATGATATCCGCAGAGAAATCCACCTGCCTGATGAGAACGTGCCGGCACCGGTGGAAAACGGGGCTGCCCTTGGCTGGATTGATTATTACTATGCTGATGAATTTCTGGGTCAGGTGAAACTGATCACCCACGAAGCAATTGATTTTGTGCCTCAATATATGCGTATTTCCCCCTTTGCTTATGGATCTGTCGGTTTTCTTGCACTTTTTCTTCTCTGGCAGGGCCAGGTATACCGTCTGCGACGGAAGCGCCAAAAAATCCGCCTTCGTCGTGCTGCACGATACCGGCAAACACAATCCATCGAATAAGTACAACAGATAAAAACCGGGATCAATGGCTCATTGGAGCTGTCGATCCCGGTTTTCAGCTGCGTACATACGAATTATCCCTTAATAGCCACGGCTTCTATTTCCACCTGAGCATCTTTGGGCAGCCGGGCAACTTCAACAGCTGCTCTTGCTGGCTTATGATCCGTAAAAAAGGTGGCATAGACTTCATTCATCCTGGCGAAATCGTTCATGTCTTTGAGAAAAACCGTGACTTTAACAATGTCTTTTGTTTCATATCCGGCTGATTGGAGGATGGCTGTCAGGTTTTTTAAACATTGTTTTGTCTGTTCCTGGATGTTTTCGGAGACAAAGACCATGGTTTCCGGATCCAGCGGCAGCTGACCGGACACGAAAATCATGTTGCCTGCTTCCACCGCCTGTGAATATGGGCCAATAGCTGCCGGTGCTTTTTCGGTACTGATCATTTTGTTCATGTCATTGCCCCTTTCTTTCCATCATAATGTGTTGTTTTTGTATTCAGTGAGCGATTAATGGTTGATTCGGATTTCATCCAGATAGTTATAGATCGTATAGCGTGAAACACACAGCACTTTTGCAACGGCATCAATAGCACCCTTAATCAGGAATGCCCCTTGTTCATCCAGCTGGCGGACAATGGCCACTTTCTCATCCTTGTTCATATACGCTACCGGCTTTCCGCTGCTGTCCAGCGTTTCTGTCAAGAGATGTTGCAGCACGTCGCTCACATTGCTGGACCCCGGGTCTGCTGACAAGGGCTCTTCCGGCGTTTCGATGTTCGTCATTTCCTCCAGTACCCGACGGGCAATCATGAACTCAGATATATCGATGTTGATGCACAGGCATCCGATCACCTGGTCTTTTTCATCCCTGATGAGCATGGTCGACGATTTCAATATTTTGCCGTTGGAACTTTTGTTCTGATAATTGATGATGTGATCGGAGTTATTTCCCTTGCTGCGCACTGATTCCAGGCCTTCATTGACCATGGGGCTGTCCACGGACCGGCCGGTCACATGACCATTGTAAATAGCCACAATGGTTTTATACGACTCACCCATTTCATGAAGGACGACTTCACAGTTTTTTCCGAATGTCTTTCCCATGGATTCCACCAGGGGAATCATGCTTTTTAAGATGGGATGCAGGTACTTTTGATTTTTAGGTGCCATAACGAATCCTTTCTACTCTTTTCTCAGGATGGTTTACTCACAATGTTTACCAGTTTATTGGGAACCACAATGATTCGGTTCACCGTCATTCC
This sequence comes from Bacillota bacterium, assembly GCA_033549305.1. GTDB lineage: Bacteria > Bacillota > Clostridia > Peptostreptococcales > Tindalliaceae > Anoxynatronum. Next base: position 7,459 of record JAWSUV010000065.1, read on the forward strand.
TGCCAGTGACTGTTTGATTTTCTCATTATCCATGGCCAGTGACTCGGTCTCATCTTTGGATAAGCCGGAAGGAATCATCAGCTTCTCCTTCAGTTTGCCGTTTACCTGAATGACAATTTCAACTCTCTCTTTGACAAGAGCGCTGTCATCAGCTTTCGGCCAGTTCATCAGATGAATGCTGTCCTCATTTCCCAGTTGGTGCCACAATTCCTCCATGATGTGGGGTGCGAACGGTGCCATGAGTTTCAGCACTGTCTCAATGCCTTCCAGCAGCAAGGATCCATTAATCAGACTGCGTTCCTTCACTTTATATTTATACAGTTCATTCACCAGCTCCATCACGGCACTGATAGCAGTATTAAAGTTAAAACGCTGCTCGATGTCATCTGTCACTTTGGTAATGGTATAGTTGATTTTATACAGCAGGGCCTTGTCATCCGCCTCTACCTGATCTTTACCCAGCGTCATCAATGATTCTTCAAGGGAATCTGTCACGAGGCGCCAGACACGATTCAGGAAACGGAAGCATCCTTCCACTCCCTGGTCACTCCATTCCAAATCCCTTTCCGGCGGTGCGGCAAAAAGGACAAAAAGCCGTGCTGTATCGGCCCCGTAGGTGCCGATGATTTCGGCGGGACTGACCACATTTCCCTTGGATTTGGACATTTTGGCCCCGTCTTTCAACACCATTCCCTGGGTCAGCAGATTGTTGAAGGGTTCATCAAAATCCACCAGGTCAATATCCTTCAGGAATTTCACAAAGAAACGGGAATACAGCAGATGCAGGATAGCGTGTTCAACGCCGCCGATGTACTGATCCACCGGCATCCATTGATTCGCTTTTGCTGAATCAAAGGGCATCTTATCGTTCTGTGGGTCTGTGTATCTCAGAAAATACCAGGAGGAATCAACAAAGGTATCCATCGTATCCGTTTCCCGGGTGGCTTCCGCTCCACAGGTGGGGCAGGCGGATTTCAGGAAGGTGGGGCTGGTCGTCAGGGGTGAACGCCCTTTACCGCTGAACGCAACATCCAACGGCAGTTTTACCGGCAGGTCTTCTTCCGGAATGGGAACAATCCCACACTCTTCACAATAGACGATGGGGATGGGGGCGCCCCAGTAGCGCTGACGGGACAGCAACCAGTCACGGAGTCGGAAACTGACGGTTCTTCTCCCGCGTCCTTCTTCTTCCATGGCTTCACAGATCGCTTCAAAGGCTTTTTGACTGTCCATCCCAGTGTACTGGTGAGAATTGATCATGGTTCCTGGGCCTACATAGGCTACATCACCTACATCGTAAGGTTCTTCATGATCCGGCGGCAGAATCACCGGGACGACGGTTATGTCATATTTTCGCGCAAAATCCAAGTCACGCTGGTCATGGGCAGGCACTGCCATGATCGCGCCGGTACCGTAATCCGCCAGTACATAGTTGGCGATGTAAATGGGAATGTTTTCGCCTGTGAACGGATTCAGACAGTATTGACCGATGAAAAGGCCTTCTTTTTCCGTATCGGCGGAAGTCCGTTCCACATCGGAGAGATGCTGCAGTTGATGCACAAAATCATGCACCGGATGTTCATGGTTTGTTCCCTGCACCAGCTGAGCCACAATGGGATGTTCCGGTGCCAGTACCATATAAGTGGCACCAAAGACGGTATCCGGACGGGTGGTGAATACCTTCAGCGATTCATGGGAACCCACGATCGGAAAATAAATGTCTGCACCGGTGCTTTTACCAATCCAGTTGGCCTGCATTGTTTTCACCTTGTCCGGCCACCCGGTGAGCAGATCCAGGTCTGCCAACAGTCTTTCCGCATAATCGGTGATTTTAAAGAACCACTGGCTCAGGTCTTTTTTGTTCACCGGGCTGTCGCACCGTTCACAATTGCCGTTGACTACCTGCTCATTGGCAAGAACGGTTTCACAGGAAGGACACCAATTGACACGGGATTCTTTTTTATAGGCCAGTCCCTGATGATAAAACTGAAGAAACAACCACTGGGTCCATTTGTAATAATCCGGATGGCAGGTTGCCACTTCGCGGCTCCAGTCATAACTCAGGCCAAGACTGTTCAACTGCTCTTTCATTTCTTTGATATTGGATGATGTCCAGGGATCTGGGTGAATCTGGTGCTGGATGGCAGCATTTTCAGCCGGCAGTCCGAAGGCATCCCATCCCATGGGGTGCAGCACGTCAAACCCATGCATGGTTTTATACCGTGCAATCACATCACCGATGCAGTAATTGCGCACATGCCCCATGTGAATTTTACCCGACGGGTAGGGAAACATTTCCAGGGCATAGTAGTTTGGTTTCTGCGTTTCCATTAATTGATAGACCTGTTTCTCATTCCAGTACTGCTGCCATTTTTCTTCAATCTTTCCAAAATCATAGGTTGCCAATGGCCATCCTCCTCCGATTCATATCGATTGACTGATACAAAAAAACTCTCTGCACATGCCAGGGACGAATCGAAATCCGCGGTACCACCCTGTTTGACAGAAAGTCCACTTTGCTGGTCGATATAGGAACCAATCCTGATACCTTCACCAAAAGCGAGTTCAGCACATTTCACTGCCGGTTCACAGCGGCCGCCGGCTCTCTGAAAATGATGTGTGCTTACTACTCTTTTGCTGGCATCTTTATTCGATATATGATGTGCTGCCATTAATTATACATTATTCAAAGGCATTCCCCGCACTTCTCATAATGTCTTATTATACCCTTTAATTCTCACCATTGCAAGCATTCTGAAGTTTTTTGATTCCGTCATATTCTCTTATTTCTCACTGTTCTTTTTATATCTCGGCACCTTTTGGGCACCAATGGTCACCGCTTAAACATTGTATGATTATACTACATAATGTATATTTATATGTTGTGATGATTGGTCAATTATTTTTTGTTTTATTTATGGAAAAAAGTACGACAGTACGACAGAATAGCTGTGATGTAGCTGTGTCAACACTTCCCATTGTCGCAGTGGTTTGCGACACGTTACGACAATTACGACAGCTACATCCTGAGTATTTTGGCCATCAGGTCGGTGGCCTTCTGCTGCATCCCTTCGGTGACGTGCACATACTTATTGAGTGTGGTTATAATGTCAGCATGGCCCAGCCGCTCGGAGACTGTTTTCACATCAACACCGGCCTCCAGCAGTAGGGTGGCGCATGTGTGCCTGAGTGCATAGACGCTCAGCTCCCGGATCCCCGCCTCAGCAAGTATTTTTTTATATTCTTTCCTTACGTCTTTTTTATGGTTCAATGGAGCACCACTCGGTGTGGCGAATATGAAATGATGGCCGGAGTAGTAGCCTATCCCTTTAGCCAGCTCCTGCTCTTTCTGGTGGATCTTAAGCGATTTCACGAGATCGTCGGATAATGGGAGAGTTCTCTTGCTGGCCTTTGTTTTGGGTGTAGTGAGTTCCCATTCTCCACCCTCACGCCTGGCCAAAGTGTGAACAATGGTGATAGTTTTTCTGTCAATGTTCAGATTATCCCAGGTTAATGCAAGTGCCTCTCCTGGTCTCATGCCGGTGAACAGTAGCATCTTGAACAATGTCTCGCATTGATGGCCCTTAATGGCCTTATGGAAGGTCTGGGCCTCCTCTTTGGACATCCACTCGGTGGGTTCCTTGCTGTCAACCTTTGGCAGTACAGCCGATTCTGTGGGGTTGTACAGCGTCAGATTCCATTTTATGGCGTGTTTCATGGCACCGGTAAGGATGGTATGAGCATACCTCACATTGTCAGCAGTGGTCTCCTGCCTCATATCGTTATAGAACGATTGAATCTGTACTGCGTTTAACTTGCTAACTGGTATATGTCCGATGTTTGGATTGATGTGGTTTTTGATGAGACTCCGATACACCCGGAGACTGCTTTCCTTTATCTGTTGAGACTTGACCTCATCCACCCATTTTTTCAAAAATTCCTTGACAGTGATCTTGCTCGGCTCCAGGATCCCACCGGCGCGGTCTTTCTGCTGGCTTTTTTCCTGTTCATATCGGATAGCATCCTGCTGGGTGCCATTGATTATTTTTTTATGCCGGGACCGTCCACCATCTCGGTTTTTCCCCTCAATGATGACTTGCCATTTCTTTGGACCGATATTCTTGATCATGGGGGTTCCTCCTTTAAATATGCCCCAGGCAATTATTAAGCATCACCTGGGGCTGTTCTGTGTCCATGTCGTGTGTTATAATCGGTATAGGCCTTGCTTATGGCTGTTTTAACAGCCATTCCTCTGGTTCGCCGCCACATGGATGAGCAAGGCTTATTTTCTTGCCCCCGGTAATATTTCACTCGCCTGTATTCCCATATGCTCGGCCAGCGTTATCAATTCACTTACATAAAACTCAGCTGCACCGCGTTCTTTTGCCTGATACATTCCAGGCAGGTCTCCGATGATTTCGGCGGCTTTTTGCTGTGATATACCGGCTTTTTTTCGCGCCTGTACCAGTTCTTTTGCATGCACTTCGCGCTTCTCAGTGGACAGTTGCAGCAGTTCGTCAACCGTCATATATAAGCCGGCTGCAATCGCTGCCGCTTCCCGGAAGGTCACCGCGTCCAGGTCCCCGGCGTTCAATGCTTCCAACTTTTCTGCCGTGATTCCGTCATCCCGCAGGTGTTCTGCCAGGTCTGCCGCATCTTTAAATTTTTCTTTTCTCCAATGCTGTTTCAATGTCATTGTTTTTCCTCCCTCTTAACTTCTACTACAATTTTTACCTCAGCTTTTGCTAACATGCGAATCAATCCAGTTATACTCACCCCCAATTCTTTGGCCTTCCGTTCAATCGCGGCATACTCCTCAGGTTCGAGCCTTGCGTTCAGCATTACCTTTCCCATAGATTAACCTCCTTATATTAATAATAGTAAAGCATATTGCTTTACTTGTCAATAGGTAATATGAAATTATTTTCATTTTATTTAGTAGGTGGGAACCCGTCAAGGGGAGGTGTCGGGTTCCCTGGGATGGAGTGTGACCGCGTGGTACGGTCTGGATGCTTTTTCTGTCATCCCAGGACATGGTGCCTATGTAATGGGCGGGGATCTCTCCCCGCCTGGGAGTTGCCGGTCTTTCCCGGCTGTCAATGAACCACGAAAAGAAAGCAAAACGAGGGGCGTGGACCCTCAGGCCTTTTCACGGCTTGCCCGGGCCTATACTACCCGCCCCATGTTTCGGCACAGGGCGGGGGAGTAACTGTGGTTATGCGTCCAGTGTGACCGACCAGGAAAACTCATTCCCGTTTTGGTCTGTGAATGGCTGATTCCAACTTCCACAGCCGTCACAACGGACTATTGTTCTGAAATGAACCGCGTCGCGCATGAATCCAATGTCTGCGGATTTTGCGACTTCGATTTGTTTTCTCATGCCGATGACATAACCTTTGAAGTTAATCAATGACAGGTCAGTCCGTGTGCCCAGGGCTCCAACCTTCTCGGTGAAGATAATCGGTCGGCCCAGCAACGTTGCGGGAATACCCCGCGCGCCGTCAGGAGACCAGATCAGGCTGCCGTTAGCATCCTGCAGGGTGAGTAAATTCGGCAGAACGTTGGTGTTTGCCACCCAGACAGCGCCGCTGGCCAGTGCCGGATGCATCTGACTGTAAAGGTTCACAATGTCGGCATATACGATCGCGCCGCCACCGGTCCGTGGCACTTCAATCAATGCGTCATTATCTGCGCTGAACACGCCCTGCGGCTGCCCTACGCCGTTTCCATTAAGGAAAGCCTGGTCCAAGTTGTACGCGATTGCGGAGCTCATGGCGCCGGTCAGCTGCTGTTCAAACTCTTTCCCACTCGAAAGCAATTCCGAAGAGACCCCGGTAAAGATTGCCAGTTTGCGCGCCTGTAAAGTGATTTGCCGGATTGCCGCATCCTGGATATTACCCTCTTCGAGTTCATTCATCCACACCGCCTGGAAGCCTCCAAAAAGGCTGTTCTGTGAATGATCAAGTCCGTCGAATGCTGCTACCCTGCGGGTTTCAGCGTTCATGGCCCATACGGTTGCCCGTGGTCTGACAATTTCACTTTCAAGAGCTGCGTCGAACAGCCACCCGCCATGTTCCTCCGGAGCGGTAAATCCACCAGCTGCGCCGGGGTCCAGTGCCTGGAAGCGCTTCTGTAATTTTGCATCGTACTGGCCACTGGCCACCGCCCGCAGGAATTGACCCAGGGACGCGTACCCGCCGTTGTCATGGTTTTCACCGAACAGGCTCCGGAAGTCTGGCCCGCGCTTTGCGGCGGTGGCTTTCTCCGGCTGGCTGCCGCCTGATACTTTCATCGTTCGAGCTTCTTCCATCCGGATCCGTTCCATTTCTTCAACGGTTTCGGCCATTTCTTCGACTTCAGCCATCATTTTCTGATGCTTTTGCCGTTCGTCCGTGGTCAACTTACGGTTTTCATTCTGGGCATTTTCCACGATGCTTTTTGCCTCCTGGAGGATCGCCCATCTTTGTTGTTTTTTTGTTTCGATTGGGTTTGCCATTTTTTTTCACTC
>JAWSUV010000066.1:0-10514 GCA_033549305.1 Bacillota bacterium
TTCTGGAAGGCTACGATACACTGGTGGCAATGATTCGGGAGTACATGGTGGTGATCAAGTAAGTTAAGCGTTTTTTCTGTTAAAGAATGACCGTTTGTAATAATTCATGTGTTTGTTTACTTTATCGTTACAAACAGCTATAATAACTACATTAAAATAACGCTGGGTCAGTTGAACCAATAATGAGGTGTAAGGTGACATGGTAAGCAAACTGTTGGAGCAAAAAAAAATTAAATCAAAAAAAACATTGGTTTATGATCAAATTAAAGAAGAGATCATTAACAATCGGATAGCCCCAGGTACACCTCTTATTGAACGGCAAATCTGTGCAGCGCTAAAAACAAGCCGTACACCAGTGAGAGAAGCGTTGCAGAGGTTGGCAGCTGATGGACTTGTGGATATTATTCCCAGAAGAGGCGTGATCGTCTCGGATATCACTACGGATGATTTATACGATATCTATGATATCAGGATTGTATTGGAAATACTGGCTGTAAAGCGGTGCATTGAAAGAATCACAGACCAGGGTATTATGCAGATGCAACAGATACTCGAAGGTATGAGAGATTCGCTGGAAAAGAAAGAGTTTAAACAGTTTATCCTTTATGATCGGTCTTTTCATTCGCTGATCGTTGATATAGCAGATAACCCTCGCCTTAAAAAAATTTTGAAAAATATGAATGATCATATTGAACGTATTACTTTTCTGATTTATGGTGACGAACAGCGGATGTTGCAATCAATTTCTCAACATACTAATGTTTTTGAGGCAATAAGTAACCGTGACTCGGGAAAAGGCGAAAAAGCAATTCAGGATCATTTGAACAGCACAATTCTATATCATGAAGCACAGCTAAAACGAAGGCATGGATTTATATCCATTATCAACCAGCCGTAAAATGAATAACCTGTAAGCTCTGAGAACCTTTCATTGGCAAAGGTTCTTTTTTTAGAGATTTTTCAGGAGCGCCTCATTTAACTAATGAGAACTTTCGATGGGATGCAGCATGGAAGATGCGAGCGAAAAATAGGAGATGGATCAAGATATGGGACAGCTATTGCCACAAATTATCCCGGTCATCCTGTTATTAATCATGGGCAAGATCATCAATATGAGAGAATGGTTTTCGCGCAGTACCATGGGTGATCTGAAGCGCTTCACTGTCAATGCCACTCTTCCAGCAGTGCTGTTTTTGTCATTTTTCAACATGGAGCTACAAAACGAGTATTATTTGATATTTATCCTTACCTTTGTTATGCTCTATCTCTTTTTTTTCACAGGAAAACTTCTCAATCGGATCCCTGTCATAGCGCACCCAATCCTTCCGTATATGACAAGCGGCATGGCATTTGGGTTTATTGGGATTCCATTCTTTCTGGCAGTCTACGGAATCGAAGAGTTGGGCAGTTATGCGATATGGGGAGTAGGACATGAGGTTTTTTTGTGGATGTTTTTATTTCCCTGGATAAGATTACATGCAGGCGGGAAAAAATTCAATAGGTGTGAGCTGGGGGCCATTGTTACATCACCGACGATCATGAGTATCGTGGCCGGTATCCTCTTGAACAGGCTAGGGCTGCCAAGGATCACTGAGCACAACATTCTCCTGCAGAGTATATTAAACACATTGAATTATCTGGCAGCACTGACCACTCCGTTGATTTTGATCATTGTGGGTTACGACATTTCTGTCAAACGGCATTTGCTGAAAGATTGCCTAAAAATCATCACTGTTCGCATGGCCATTATGATGAGCATCGGATATGCATTCAAAGTGCTTGTAATAAATCAGTTGATACCACCTGAGCCGATTTTCAACCATGCTTTCTTTACTTTCCTGATCTTACCGCCGCCGCTAGTGGTACCGATGTATATCAGTTACCTGAATGATCAAAAACTGGTAGAGATCGCAAGCAGCACGATTGCCCTCAGCACCATTCTAAGTGTCCTTCTGTATTCGATAGTGGTTCTTGTATAGGGATTATCGGGGACTCTGAAGAACTACACCTAGAGCCGTTACCCTCGTGTAATCTGGTGCAATCGTCTGAGACGGCTGTCAACCAAAAAAATTACTATTGATTCGCCCCGTCACTTTTCCACTCCTGGCTCCGGGTGTACCTGAAAGTTAAATGGGTATGCATTTACAAGAAAACACCATCAATGGAAGAGAAGCGGCTCTGGCCGCGAAAACGGACAAGTGAGGGGATGTGTAATGGATAACATAAGAGTGGACGACTCTGCCAGACTCATCGGCACCATCCGGTACGGCGACGATGTGTTTATCGCGCAGGGGGCCGTGCTGCGGTCGGTGGATGATTCCCTGAAGATTGGAAACCGGACCGGGGTGCTCGAGAATTCGGTTATCATCGGCTCGCGGGAATATCCTGTTCAGATCGGCAGCAAGACCATTTTCGGACACAAATGCCTGGTCATTGGGGCGCGTATCGGTGACCTGTGTGAAATCGGCAACGGTACCATCTTTCTTCCCGGATGCCAGGTGGGCAGCAGGTGCATGTTCGGCGAAGGAACCATTATTCCCCCCGGAGGGGTGATTCCTGACGAATCCGTGGTGGTCGGCAGGCCCGGCCGGATCATCCGGAAACTCACCGAGAAGGACAGGCAGACCATTACACGCATGAGGGGCGGCGACGTCCAGCTTGGCCCCGTCACAGAAAACAGGTACACATTTGAACCGAGGGAAGGTGATAAAGTGGGAAAAATCTATTCATACGGCTCGAAAACCCCCATCATTGATGAATCGGCAATCCTGTACGACTCGGCCGAAATCAACGGCGATGTGGTCATCGGGCGGGATTCCGTGGTGGCCTCCGGCGTCCGAATCATCGGCAACACCCACGGTCCCGTCAAAATCGGCAGAAACGTCCAGATCCTTGAAAACACAGTGCTTCATCTGCTCCCGGATAATGAGCTGATCATTGAAGACAATGTCACCATCGGCCCCGGATGTATCATCCACGGCACCACGATCGGCGCCGGGTCCGTCGTGGAGTCCGGCGCCATTGTCTGTGATTACAGCGCCCTGGGCAAAAACACCCTGGTGAAGTCCGGCAGCCTGGTGAAGCAGCGGAGCATTTTCCCCGACAACCAGATCCTGGAAGGCTTCCCCGCCAAGCCGATGGGTGAAAACTCCGATGCCCTGGAAAGGCCTTCATGGGCCATTCATCCGGAAGCACGCCACCCGTCATCGGCCGAATAGACGAGAAGGTAAAGGGGTATGCAACTAAAGAGTCTCAAAATGCCGCCCATTCCGTTCGTATTCAGAAAGGAGATTTTTCATGTCAACCACATCATCTGAAAAACGAAAACCGATGATCGTCACCACCAAATACTCCAATTACCTGGTAACCGACCTTGAAACCCTCAAAAAAGCAGATGGCACGTCATTGAAAACCGATCCGGTGACGGCTTTGTGCCGGTGCGGCCACTCCAAACACAAACCATTTTGCGACGGCACGCACAACGAAAATGGCCTGAATGAAGTCAAAAAGAAGGACCGCCTGGAAGACCGCGTCAAAACCTATGAAGGTGCCAATATCACCATTTATGACAACCGGGGTGTCTGTTCACATGACGAAAGCTGTACCAGGCTGCTGCCGGCTGTTTTTGACAAAGACAAGCGCCCCTGGATTGATCCGGACGGCGCGTCGGTGGCAGAGATCATTGATACCATTGAAAAATGTCCTTCCGGCGCCCTGAGCTATGGCATCGGGAGCCGCCGCTACCAGGAGATGGACCGGGAGCCGGCCATCCAGACAACAAAAAACGGGCCGCTGAAGGTCACCGGCGGCATCATTTTGAAAGATGACCAGGGCTGCCAGCCGGAATGCCGGGAACACTACACCCTCTGCCGGTGCGGCGAGTCAAAGAACAAGCCGTTCTGCGATGGCAGTCATGATGAGCATGATTTCAAGGCTGATTAAAAACAGCAAAGGAACCAGAACAGCGAAACGCCCTGTGACACCGTCCAACCTGGCCGGCATTACAGGGCGTCTGGCTGTGTGCTATTTGACGGTCCCGTGAATGGGTTTGACGGTGAGGGCCGGTGCCGCTTCCATGACCACTTCCGAAAGCGTCGGATGATCGTACTGAATCCGGTCACTCGTGCCGGCCGCATGGTGCGCAGCATGCTGATGATGACTCTGTCATCCAGACGGGCGTCTGAAATAAATGATCACCAGACCGATGGATATGCCTGAAATGACGAACGTCCACGACCCAAGCCAGCCATAGGCAACCCCGCCGGCAATCAGGCCGGTAATGCTTGCAAAGCTGCCGAATCCACTGGCGATTCCCTGGATGCTTCCCTGGTTCTCAGGCGTTCCTTTTTTGGACAGCACCGAAAGAAACGACGGCCACATCAACCCGTTGCCCAACGCGAAAAAGACGGCTGATACATAGACAACGGATGAAGAGGCGGTGATCAGCACCAGGAAATTAATCAGCAGGAAAAACGATCCCAACTGGATGAGCGGCACCTCGCTCACTTTCTGTGACACATGCGCCAGCACCGGACCCTGTACCAGGACCGTCAGCAGGCTTAAAAAAGAATAGAACAGACCGATCTGTCCCGCCCCCCAGCGGTAATCCTCTACCGCATGCACCGGAAAGGCCGTGTAGAAGATGTTAAACGCAAAGAAGATGACAAAATACATCAGGAACAGCCCGCCGGCGCCCGGAATGTTCCAGACAGCCTGTTTGCCGCCCGGCAAGATGGCTGCCATCCCTTTCTTTTCCGCACGCTGTTTTCCAGATCTGGGATCCGGCAGAAACAAAAGAATGGCCGCCACACCGACGGCAGAAATCACCATGGCCGTCATGATGGGAAGCGCTTCCTCCAGAGGCGTGCTGCCCAGCAGCCCGGCCAGTGCGGGGCCGGCAACAAACCCAAGGTTGCTTGAAACGGAAAGGGTGCCATAGTTTTTATTGCGGTCTTTCTCTGAAGACAAATCTGCCAGCAGCGCATTGGCAACAGACACGTTCCCGCCGGTCAGCCCGTCGAAGGCGCGGGATAAAAACAAAACCAGAAGGGGAAGTGTCAGAATGATTTCGCCCGTCAGGAAACCGTCAAAGGTGATCAGGAATGTTTGCGGCAGATAAAGTGTCGCCAGAAGGGCAATCCACGCAATGAAGGTCCCGGTCTGGCTGATCAGCAGCACCTTCTTTCTGCCGACAGCATCAGACCAACGGCCCAGCAGCGGTGCGCCGACCAGTTGGAAAGCCGGATAGGCGGCGCCGGTGATTCCATACATGACCGGGCTGCCGCCCAGTTTGTCCGTCAATATATATAAAAAGGGAATCACCATGCTAAAACCCAGGACACCGATAAAATTCACCAGGTAAAGCGGAAAGAACGGATTCAGGAATGGCTTTGTTTTCATCGACAACCCTCCACGGACTGCGAATCCCCGATACCGTTTAAATACCCTTTTAGCCGTTTTTTCATCAGACCATCTTTGGGGTAGTAAAATGGTATAATCAGATAATAACGAAAGAAGTGGTCATACCATGATGAATGGAAAGACTGATTTACAAAAGAAGCCATTCGCCTTTTATCTCATTGATTTTCTGATTGGATGCGTCTTGTTTTTTCATCTGATCAGTTCCTGGATTGTTAGCAGAATTAGTTATACCCAGTATAAAGCCGAACTGAATGGGATATTCCTGTTCATTATTGTAACCAGTGGTTTATGTGCGAATTACCTGATGGTAAAAGACGATCAGGAAAAGGGAAAATCGATCTTAATGGGGCTGGCAGCCTTCATTTTTGGAGCTATAACAGTGTCTCTCTTTTTTATTGTTCAAGTGGGCCTTTAGTGGGCCTTTAAAGAGGGTTTTGTGAATAACACTGAACCCATGTGGATGACAGACTTTTAGGTTACACCGAGGTTCTATCGGGGGCGGAGTTATGCAACCCTTCGGGGTTCATGCAACTCTTGGTGAGGCATTTTCAGGAGATTGGCCCATAAATCCATGCGGATGGGTGAAATGAAGCAAAAAAATCAGGGATGTCAAGGATATTATTCAGGAGATGCTGGTGAATAGGGAATACATAAAATATTGAAAGCATCCCTTCAAAAGATGCTTTTGTCATTCTTTGCTAATGCCCATCAAAGGGACATCGCCATGTTTTCCGAAAAAAATATTTATTTTTGAATTTTTGAAGATTTTTTATTTTTTCTATGTTATAATCAAAATGACTAAAGAAGATTATGGTCTTGATGTTCCCATTCCAGGGAAAATTTTTTTCCCACATTCCGGAACCGGTTACGGTAACGGTTACGGCACTGGTTACGATACAGGTTACTTATAGACGGACCGGCGATCACAACATTATGCAGAAACCTAATGCGCAATCTTTCAAGAGGTCTTTTCTAATGATTACAGAGACCCAAAAAAGAAAAGTAAGATGAAACCAAGGTGAGACGAACCAAAATGATTGGCAGAAGGAAAAAATTTTAACGCTTTTCGTAACCGGTTACGGCACCGGTTACGCCTAAATAAAAAGAGGAGCTGATACGATGACAATCGGTGAAATCGCCAAATTGGCTGGTGTATCAAAAACGACAGTTTCAAGAGTGCTCAACAATAAACCCGATGTTAAGCCTGAAACCCGGATAAAAATTATGGAGTTGATCGAACAAAAGAATTTTCATCCGAATGCTTTTGCAAAAGCGATTTCCTCACAAATAAGCAATAGTTTGGGGCTTATTATTCCTTATGAAGCTGAATACATTTTTTCGAATCCATTCTATGTGGAAGTGTTGCGTGGTGTTTCCACACAGGCGAATATCATGGGATACTTCCTAAATGTCTGTTATCCGCATGACCAGAATTACGTGGATATCTATAAGCAGAAACGTGTTGATGGATTTATCTTGATCAGTCCCGGATCGAAACACCTCTCAATTATCGATTCACTAAAGCAAGAAGGAGCTCCTTTTGTTGCTACAGCCAGAATTCCAAGCGAAAAGGATTTAACATATGTCGATGTTGATAATTTTGCCGGGGGAATAATGGCAACGGAACATCTGATCTCACTTGGTCACAGAAGAATTGGGTTTATAGGAAAACCCACTATGACAAGCAGTACAGACCGGTTTGACGGCTACAAAGAAGCTCTGAAGAAACATCATATTGAATACGATGATAATCTTGTCAGGGTCTCTGAGACTTCTTCCATAGAAGGCGGTTATCTATCAGTCCTGGAACTTCTGGAAATCCGCCACAAACCAACTGCCATTTTCTTGACGAATGATCTGCTGGCACTGGGCGCGTTAAAAGCTATTGATGAGAAAGGGTTGAATGTACCCGGGGATATTTCCGTCGTTGGCTTCGATGACATACCGATGGCTGATTACGTAACGCCGCCGTTAACGACTATCCGCCAGCCTGCGTATGAAAAAGGGGTAGAAGCCAGCAAAATATTGGTTAACTATCTCAAAAACAACAAACCGTTGAAATCGAAAATGTTGAGTCTGGAACTTATTGTTAGAAAATCAACGGCTGCTTGTAGATGAATATTTTTTCCCTTTCTGTCTTTGAAGAATGGAGGATGATCATGCAGGCACAATACAGGCATCATGGGTGTCGCATCACCGATGATCTCAGATATAAGGGTTACCGAAGCCTTTTCATTGAAAATGATCTCTTGCGAATTGGAATTTTACTGGACAAAGGGACGGATATCTTTCAATTTCTCCATAAACCTTCGGACACTGACTTTTTATGGCGTTCCCCACAAGGACTGATTTCACGGGAACACTTCATGAGTACGAAATCTTCGTCATCAGGCAGTTTTCTTGACAGTTATCATGGGGGATGGCAGGAAATCCTGCCTGGTGGCGGGCCTGATGACTATCAGGGAGCTGAACTGGGTTTGCATGGCGAAATCACTCATCTGGGATGGCAATATGAAATACTCGAAGATCAGGAAAGTTGTGTTGCGGTGAAGATGACAGTTGACTGCGTCCGCACCCCTCTCCGGATCGAAAAAACACTGCGTCTGGAAAAAGGAAAGCCTGTCCTGTTCATAAAAGAAACGGTGACCAATCTATCCCCGTCACCCATTGACTTTATGTGGGGACATCATCCTGCATTTGGAGCTCCCTTTTTGAGGGAAGGTGTCAGATTGTTTGTGCCGGCACAGGAGGCAGAAACTCATGAACCGGCATTTTCTCCCAATGGAATTTTAGAGCCCGGAAGCCGTTTTAACTGGCCGAAGACTGAAGCAGGTGGAAAAGAAGTCGATTTTTCACTTATTCCCGATCAGGAGGCAGGATACTCGGAACTCCTTTACTTAAAAAACGTGGATTCCGGCTGGTACGCGTTGCTGGATCCTGAGAAACAGATAGGCATTGGACTGGTCTGGCCGATAGAGGTATTTCCCTATTTATGGTTCTGGTTAGTCTATGGGCGTGCTTCCGGATACCCCTGGTGGGACAGAACCTATTGCATCGCTGTTGAACCCTGGTCCAGCATTCCCAATCATTTGTCAAAAGCGATCGAGACAGGAACCACTCTTCATCTTGAGGGAGGTGGGGATCTGCAGGTTGAAATGAGTGCAGCTGTGATCACAGGTGTCAGCACAGTCAGCCATTTATCACTGGATGGATCTTGGCGTTGATTGAATTTGCTGCATTGAATGATGTTTGAAGAATAGAAGGAAGGTGATCGATTCGGATTAGTAGCGGTTTGCAGTTTTTGAGCCATTTTGCAGGACATTACTTCATGATGAGTTTGAAAGGGGAGAAAACAATGTTAAAAGTTAACAAGCGGATCCTGTATATGATGATTATTTTACTCATGGTAGCACTGGTGGGATGTGGAACGGCACCTGCTGCTGATCCGGAGCCTGTAGATAACGGCACAGATACCGCACCTGCTGAACCGGTTGCGGATGATGACGAAATCCTGATTGCCTATTCCCAGGCTGAATTGGTAAATGCATGGCGTGTCACCAACCAGACAGATATGGAAAATCAGGCAGCACTGGCCGGAGTCAGACTGATCAGCGCAGATGCCAACCAGGATCCTTCAAAACAATTATCCGATGTTGAGAGCATGCTGGCCCAGCAGCCGGATGCACTGATCCTCTCGCCGCTGGAGTCCGCAGCACTTGTACCGGTCGTTGATATGGCCAACAGGGCTGGGGTGCCGTTGATCGTGATCGACAGAACCATTGATGCCGAACCGGGTGTTGGGATGTATATGGCAGAAATTACCCAAAGTCACGTTGTTGCAGGTAGATTGCTGGCAGAAAGAACAGTGGAAATATTGACCGAGAAATATGGCGAGCCAAGAGGAAATGTTGTACATGTACAGGGAATGGCAGGAGCCTCTCCGGTCATTGATGCCAACCAGGGGTGGAATGAAGTGATGGCAGACTACCCGAACATCGTTGAAATTGCAGTGGCTGATGCAGGGTTTACCAAAGAAGGCGGCCTTAACATCATGGAAGACTTTCTGCAGCGTTTTCCGGCAGGACAGATCGATGTTGTCCGTTCCGACTACAGCGATATGACCATGGGTGCGATCCAGGCAATCAAGGCAGCAGGCCGGGACGAACTGCTTGGGTACGTTGTTGGACAAGGCGGCCATTACCTGGCGATTGAAGCCGTATTAAATGGAGAAATTGCACGGGAAGTCCAGACACCGCCTTATTTCGGAGAAAAAGCCATTCAAAACGCGTTGGCTATCATTGAGGGCAGCTCGGTAGAGCCGAGACAGAATATTGACATCAAAGCCTTTGACAGCAATGACTTAGCATATGTCCAGGCATATTTTGATGATATCAGGAGTCAAAACCTGGAATTTTAACAGCAAGGCACAGGATGGTGAGGGTGGAGTGAAATCTGCCCTCGCCATAATGCAAGGGAGGGAGTCCGTTGTCAGCCGAGAAGCCGATACTTGTCTTAAAAGGAATCAATAAATCATTCTCAGGCGTCCCTGTCCTGCAGGATGTATCGCTGGACCTTTATGCCGGAGAAGTTCATTGCCTGCTGGGTGAAAATGGTGCCGGCAAGTCAACACTGATCAAAATTATTTCAGGCTCCTATCTTTCGGACAGCGGCGAAATCATATATCAAGATGAAAAAATGCTGAATATGAACCCCCGGATGGTGATTGACAAAGGAATCCACACCATATATCAGGAGATAGATCTCGTTCCGATTTTGACCGCTTCGGAAAACATATCCCTGGGAAATGAACCGTTGACGAAAACAGGCAACGTGGATCACACTGCCATGCAGCAGCGGGCACAGAAAGTATTTGATGAGATGGGTGTCACCATTGACACCAACAAACCAGTCGGAGAACTGAAAGTCGCCCAACAGCAAATGGTGGCGATTGCGAAAGCCCTTTCAATGCACAGCAAAATCATTATTCTGGATGAACCGACAGCGGTTTTTACGAGTAATGAAATTGATGTGCTTTTTGAGCTGATCAACAAGCTAAAAGAACGCGGAACTGCCATTTTGTACATTTCTCACCA
>JAWSUV010000066.1:10524-13856 GCA_033549305.1 Bacillota bacterium
GTGACCGCATTACGGTTCTTCGGGATGGCAAACGTGTCCAGGGAGGCCTCGTAAGTGAATTTGATAAAAACAGTCTGGTTAAAGCCATGATTGGACGCGAAATCAATTTCATGGATCTGAGAACAGTCATGGAATCAGGCGATGAAGCCCTGAAAATTGATCATGTCAGTCGAAACGGAGTTGTCAACGATGTGAGCCTGACGCTGCGTCATCAAGAGATTGTAGGGGTGGCAGGATTGGTTGGAGCGGGGAGAACGGAACTGGGCCGTCTGATCATTGGTATTGATAAAATGGATGAAGGAGATATTTACTTACACGGGAAAAAAGTGAAGATCACGTCACCGGAAAAAGCCTTAAAACTGGGAATTGGGATGCTGCCTGAAAGCCGCAAGGAGGAAGGCATTGTCCCTGTCAGAAGCATGGGTGAAAACTTTTCCTACAGCATGGTGGTTGGAAGTGCAAAGTACGGGATAGTCGCCTGGAAGAAAATCAGGGACATGGTGACGGCTCTCATTAAAAGCCTTGAAGTCAGACCGGATAATCCCAATATACTGATTAAGAACATGAGTGGCGGCAATCAGCAAAAAGTCGTGCTTGGCAAATGGCTGGCAGCCAAAGCAAACATTTTGATTTTGGACGAACCGACGCGCGGAGTGGATGTTGGTGCCAGGACGGAAATCTATAAACTAATTCAATCATTAAAAAAAGAAGGAAAAGCGATTCTGATGATCTCATCAGACCTGACAGAAATATTGTCTCAATCTGATCGGATCCTGGTGATGGCTAAAGGAAAAATTGTGGGCGAGTTCAGTGCCGAAGAAGCAACGGAAGAATTAATTCTATCCTGTGCATTGCAGCTGGGAGGTGGGCCTAATGGATCTTGCTAAACGGATGAAGGACGCAGGAACCTGGATTAGTAACCGCAGTGGCCCCATCGCCCTGGCCGTTCTGCTGTTTTACGGCTTCTTTTTTGTCGGAAATTTCTCCACCGAAACAAATCTGACGGCTATTCTGTTGCAGTATTCCATTATCGGATGTTTGGCGCTGGGGCAGTTGATTGTTATTCTGACCGGCGGCATCGACTTGTCACAGGGTTCTCAAATTGCTTTGGCAACGGTTGTATGTGCGGTCGTGATGAGCAGATTTGGTGTCATACCCGGGATCATCATGGCGCTATTGATCCCGACGATGGTTGGCTTTAGCACGGGCCTGCTGGTATCGCGGCTGAAGATGCCGGCTTTTATTGTGACACTCGGTATGCTGGGAGTCAGCAGGGGCTTGGCAATGCGTATCGCCAATGCCAGGCCGGTTTCGATCAATATTGACGGGTTCAAACAGTTCGGCTATGCCACGCTACTCCGAATACCGGTTGCTGCCATCATTTTCGGCATCGCGGCAATTCTTGTCTTGTATTTATTGAAAAAGCGAAAACTTGGCAGATACCTGTATGCTGTTGGAAGCAGCGAAGAAAGCACACGTCTTAGCGGTGTTAACATCATGAAGGTTAAACTTTTTGCTTACACAGCGAGCGGATTTCTGACCGCAGTCGGAGGCGTTTTGCTTGCCGCACGGCTAGGATCCGGCTCCCCCATTGGTGGCAGCGGCTATGAACTTGAAAGCATTGCAGCGGTCGTTGTGGGCGGAGGCAGCCTTTTTGGCGGTATCGGAGGAGTTGGCGGAACCGTATCAGGCGTGTTTCTGTTTGGCGTGATCAACAGCATATTGAATCTAACGGGTATTCCGCCCTTTTGGCAGGGAACAATGAAAGGGCTCATTATTTTGGCGGCTGTTGCCCTGAGCCAAATGAGGAAAAAAAGTAGAAACGGAGCCTAGAGGGGGTGAAGAAATGAACGCATCATCTTACCTGAAGCATCGCAAAATAAAAAGTAGTGAAGATACCAAAAATGTGATTCAGATTGCGCTAATCGCCATTGTGTTGATGGTCATTGCAGCGATTCTCTCAAAAGGCGTATTTCTTCAGCCCAGAAATCTGATGAATCTTATATTTCAAAATGGCATACTCATTCTGATTGCTCTGGCACAGCTTCTCGTGATTATTGTCAGCGGCATTGATCTGAGTGTCGGCGCCATCATGGCCATGAGCAGTATCCTGATTGTGTTGTACCAGGATGCGGGATCAGGGGCTGCCATACTGATCGCACTTGGTGCATCCATGGTATTCGGTGCCGTCAGTGGGAGTCTGGTTACCTTCAAGCGGCTGCCATCATTCGTCGTGACACTGGCCATGATGCAGATTGTTTATTCACTGGCACAGGTGCTGAGCGGTGGCGCAGCTGTCTATTCAGGCTTTCAAGGCGCGACAATATCGGAAGGATTTACGACCTACTACCTAGGTTCGGTGATGGGGATACCCAACGTGATCCTGACCTGCATTATCGTGATTATCCTGGTCAGCCGTTTTCTGAGAACAAGTTACGGACATTTTGCGTACGCAATAGGCGGCAATGAAAAAACGGCCTACTTTTCAGGTATTCCAGTGGAACGAGTCAAGGTTACAGTCTATATTCTTGCGGCACTGCTGGCAGGATTGGCAGCCGTCATCTTTGTTGGCAGGGTGGGTATGGGTGATCCAAGGGCAGGACAGTGGCTGCCATTGGATTCGATCGCGGCAGTGACCATTGGTGGTGCCAGTCTCTCCGGCGGAGTCGGAAGTGTTGCCGGCACTGTGATTGGGGTGCTCATTCTTGGCACACTGACCAATATCATGAATCTGATGGGTGTGCCACCCACGATTCAACCTGCTGTAAAAGGTATTGTCATCATTCTCGCTGTTTATTTGAACAGTCGTAAAAAGAATTGAAGGTGAAAACGATGGATATAAAAATAGTGATCGCTCATGTTGCAGATAGCAGACCTGATTTTTTTAATACCCGACAAGGTCTGGTCGAGGAAGAACTTGAACAGATGGACTGGATCCGAAAAAGATTCAATACAATTGAATCCGAAATCATTCAATCAAAGCAGGATGCCTTCAATTTTGCTGAAAAAGCAGTTGCGTTCGGGGCCCAGTCGCTGATTATTCATGTGCCCATCTGGGCTGATCCTGCCTTGACGATGGCGGTAACAAATTATATTTCGTTACCGACGCTTCTAATGGGCAACAGCAGGCCGGACACTTCAAGTATGGTGGGTTTGTTGGGTGCAGGCGGATCCCTTGATCAGGTGGGACGTCGGCACATCCGGGTATTTGATCATCAAAGTGAACCGGGTCAAGTGAAAGTGGAAGCCTTTGTTAAAGCGGCAGCAGCCAAAAAAAGTCTTGTGGGACAGTTGTTGGGATTATTCGGCGGTAGAAGTCTGGGCATTTTTAC
>JAWSUV010000067.1:0-13758 GCA_033549305.1 Bacillota bacterium
CTTCTCTTCATAAAAATCCTCCTTTTAATCTTAAGGTTAACGTCGGGCATCCGGACGACCTTTCTTTTCCGTCTGTTTTTAACGTACAATTAATTCATACCACATAACGTTGAATTAAATCAATCGTCCCACATTGTCATCATTCTGTAATATTTGGAAGAACATAAAAAGTGGATTTTCAGCAAGAGTTAACCGGCGATGAAAAGTGTTCCGGAAAACCTTGACAGCGCGGGCCCCATTCGGTAGGCTTAAGCTGAACCTGTCCGGCGGGCAGTCTTCTCCGGCTGGAAAACCAACAGAAAGCCGGAACTTATTAAAGGGGAGGATTACCCATTGGCCCAACTGAGCTTTGTCCATTCGACCATGAAAAGCGGCAAATCACTGGATCTGTTAAAGACTGACCATGCCTACCGGGAGCGGGGATACAAAACCCTGCTGTTTACATCGGAGGTTGACACCCGGTACCTGGATGAAAACACACAACAGAACCCGCTAAAAGGCAAAATCACCACCCGGATCGGACTGGAAGCGGAAGCCTGGCTCATTGAACGGGTGGATATCTGCCAGCTTGCCCGGGAGTATCGGCCTGACTGTATTTTGGTGGATGAAGCCCAGTTTCTGTCGGAAGAAATGATCCTGCACCTGGCAGAACTGGTGGATCATGAAGACATCCCCGTCATCTGTTACGGTCTGAAAAACGACTTCAAGGGTGAACTTTTCCCGGGAAGCAAAGCGCTGCTGATTTATGCCGACACCTTAAAGGAAATTGAAACGGTATGCGAATATTGTACCAACAAGGCTTCCATGAACCTGCGCCTGATCGACGGCAAGCCGGTTTTCTCCGGGGCACAGATTCTCATGGGTGACAATGAATACAAACCGGTGTGCCGGAAATGCTATCAGTCTTTGAAAAAGGAACAGCAGAGCTGATCCGCCAGTCTGTCATCATTGAGACAGGCCATCAGGCGCGATTCACAGATCAGGTGTCAAGTCAGTGAATAAACTGGAAAAACAATTACTCCAAGGCAGGAAGTCGATCACATGTGTCGAAAAAGTATCATGACTCATCGATTGAGTGGCAACGCCGGTAAAAGGTGTTGTTGAGGGCAATCTGGCGGCGGTTCAGTTGAAGGGGGAGGGGAGATCAGATGCAGGAACGGTTGGAAAAGCTAATTTGCGAAAATCGCCATTGGACCAAACAAGGGGCGGTAGCCACCTACATTCCGGAATTGTCGAAACAGAGTCCGGATCTGTTGGGTATTAGTGTCTGTGATGCAGAGGGGAACTTCTGGTGTGCCGGTGACTGGGAGGCACCTTTTACGATTCAAAGCATCTGCAAAGTGGCTACATTTTTGTGCGTGCTGCAGGATAACAATTTTGAACAGTTGACGAAGAAAATCAGCGTAGCACCCACGTCAGACGGGTTCAATTCCATCGTTAACCTGGAAACCAAAAACGAGCACCGTCCCCTGAATGCCATGATCAATTCAGGTGCCATCGCCAGTATTTCCCTGGTGAAGGGAGCCACCATCGAGGATAAATTTGACCGTATCCTGACCATGATCCGCGAAATGGCCGGCAACAACAGTCTCCAGGTGAACGAAACCGTCTATCTGTCAGAAAAACGCACCGGTGACCGGAATCGCGCCTTGGCCTATTTCATGAAAAGCACCGGTATCATCAGCGTGGATGTTGAAGACCTGCTGGACGCTTACTTCCGCCTGTGTTCCGTGGAAGTTACCTGCCGTGATATTTCGGCGATAGGAGCCGTGCTGGCCTGTGACGGCACATCCCCGATCACCGGGCGGCAACTGTGTGATGCGAAAACATCGCGGATTGTCAAGGCGGTGATGACCACCTGTGGGTTGTATGACGGATCCGGCGAGTTTGCGGTGGATGTGGGCATGCCTGGCAAGAGTGGTGTCGGTGGCGGCATTTTAGCCGTTTCTCCCCGGCGGATGGGCATCGGTGTCATGGGACCGGCCCTGGATTCTAAAGGCAACAGTATTGGCGGTTGGAAAATGCTTCATACCCTTTCTGAGGAGTGGGATTTGACGATTTTTTAAGGAGAGAGGTCATGTTCGAAATCGGTGTCCTTGTCATCATCCTTTTTCTGTTGCTTGTTTACTTCACGCTGTGCTATCAAAAGCAGCTCAGAAAAAGATTAAGCCTGGCAGATGTGATGAAAGGCGCCGGTCCTTTTGTGGGCAATCTTTTTTTAAGTACGGTCATATTTCTGCTGCTGGTGGCGGTCATCATTCTCGTGACGATTGTCGCCGCATGGTAGGCATAAAAAAGGCCCCCGTTTCCGGGGGCTTTTTCACTGGAGCTAGTAGCCGGATTCGAACCGGCGACCTGCGCATTACGAATGCGCTGCTCTACCATCTGAGCCATACTAGCATCTTCGAATTACCCCACTTATTCTACCACAGAAGCTGCCGCAGGAAAAGATGCCGACGTCATTTTTTATGAAATAAACCATGAATGGACTGTTTCATGGATAGAATATTTCGATGCGATGCATTCATTTCATTGACAGATTCAATTTTTCATCCTGCAGGATCTCCTGTATACTGGTATGGAGCACTTACACCTCTCACAGAACAGGAGATCTCCACGCATGATCATCGACCTGCATGTACATGAAAAAACCAATTCGCAGGACAGTATCCTCTCCCTGGAAGAAATCATTCAGCAGGGTGAGGCGATAGGTCTTGACGGGATATGCATTACCGATCATGAGAGCCAGGACATTCGGTTCCAGCTTGCCCGTTACCGGAAGGCAACCCGGATGCGCTTGTTTTATGGTGCGGAGATCCTAACCCCCCATGGCGACCTCCTGGTGTTTGGTCTGGATGACCTGCCTTCCCTGCAAGGCGGAACATCCGCCTTTATCCACGAAGTCAATCACCGCAACGGAGCACTGGTCAGCGCCCATCCTTATCGTAAAAACAACCGTGGGTTTGGCGACGCGATTCGAGAGTTCCCCGGGATTCACCGGGTGGAAGGATACAACGGTAACACGCCGTACCGGTACAACATGGAAGCCGTTTCCATCGCCTCCCAGCTGAGAATCCCGCTGGTAGGCGGAAGCGATGCTCACAGCCGCCAGCGGCTGGGAGTCTATGCCACAGAATTCTTATCAGAGATTCATTCGGAGAAACAACTGGCCCAGGCACTGCGCAGCGGTCAGGGATGGCCGGTAATGCTGACGGCGACTGGATTCCAGCATGTCATGGATCCTGCTGTTCAGCGTGAAGCTGTCTAGGAGTAAGAACCAGGCAGCCGGCTGATCATTCAATTCCTCCAACCACAAAGAGAAAAACGGACACATTCGACAGCGGGGCTGCCGGATGTTTTTTGTTGTTTTGTGTGTTGCCGGGGTAATAGAGTTGGTATAAGAAAACCTCCCGGACGGAAAGGCGGTGCCGTTCATGTTAACCTATACCCTGGAAGAAATCCACAGCCATTTAGCGGAAATTCTTCAGACGAAGCGCTTTGAGATCAAACCCATTGGGAATCATGAACTGGGACGCCACCTGGTTTACAAGGTGCTGCAGCCTGTAAAAGCCCCGCTGGTGTTCAAACTTTATTTCAAACATAACCGCCGTCTGCGGGAGCTTGCTTCCCTTAATCAGCTGGCCGGCACCAAGGTGAAGTGTGCCCGGATCGAGGGGGCTGGAACCCTTTCTGACGGCACGGAATGGCTGTTGTCCACTTTCATTCCGGGTCAAATTCTGGACCAGATATGGGACCGGATGAACCTGCAGGAGGAGCAGCAGATGTTTGAAGCGTTGGGTGATGAACTGGGAAAAATCCATGCCGCAGCGACCTTTGATTTTTTCGGACACTGGGATGAACAGGGCAGAAGCCTCTACGGCATCCAACGATACTACACTGAATTTGTCCGCAGCAGTGAATATGTGTTTCGGCATCTCCAGTGCCAGGATTTGCCGGAAAAGGTGCTGTTAGACCGGGCGATCGGCATTATCCGACGTCACTACCACCTCATGACGGATATCACTGAATCCCGTCTGACCCATCATGATTATGACGGGCGAAATATCCTGGTGGATCGGACCGGAAAAGGCTGGACCATTAAGGGGGTCATCGATTTTGAACAAAGCTATCCCGGCAATCGTGAGGTGGATCTGGCCGGCATTTATGCCCGCTACCTCATGGGCACGACTCATCGGGATGAGAGTTTTTTCAAAGGGTATCAACAACACCTGCCGGTTGATCCGATGTTTTTCTGCCGGCTGCCTTATTATCTCCTGTGCAAAGGTGTCGTGATCTGCAGCTGGACCTACCAGCAGGCACCTGATTATTATCAGGAAGGGTTGAGGCTCGTGGAACGCTTTCACACATTGGTGGAAGATGAAATATGCCTATACTGAGTAAAAATACCCCACTCTTGACAAGAAAAAAACATTGACCTTGGCAAAAAGAACCAGTATGATGGTAATAGATAGGGAATAATGTCCCGGAGTTGAGATAAAACGAGTAATAAAGTCTCAATTATCCGGAGTGCCGATTGTTCCTTTCCGGATAACGCTGTTAGACATCATTTAGCAAGGAGGAAGGTCAATGTCAATGCATGATTTTATGAATCAGGTGGCAGCTACGAACCCAAATCAGCCGGAATTTCTCCAGGCAGTCCATGAGGTTGTGGAGTCCATCTGGCCCGTGTATGAAAGCAACCAAAAGCTGTACAGCGCAAAAATTCTTGACCGCATCGTGGAACCGGAACGGGAAATCAAATTTCGGGTGACCTGGATGGATGACAACGGTGAGATCCAGGTGAACCGGGGGTACCGGGTCGGGTTTAACAGTGCCATTGGTCCCTACAAGGGCGGCCTGCGCTTTCATCCCACAGTAAACCAGTCCATTCTCAAATTCCTGGGTTTTGAACAGATCTTCAAAAACAGCCTTACCACACTGCCGATGGGCGGCGGTAAAGGCGGCTCCGACTTTGACCCGAAAGGCAAGTCGGATGAAGAAGTCATGCGTTTCTGTCAGAACTTTATGCTGGAGTTATTCCGCCACATTGGTCCGGACACTGACGTGCCGGCGGGGGACATTGGTGTTGGGAAACGCGAAATCGGGTATCTTTTCGGCATGTACTGCAAAATTAAAAATGAATTCACAGGCGTCTTCACCGGTAAAGGCCGCGAGTGGGGCGGCAGTTTGATCCGTCCCGAAGCCACCGGATACGGATGCACCTATTTTGCGGAAGAAATGCTGAAAACCAGGGGCAATTCTCTGGAAGGCAAAAAAGTGGTTGTCTCCGGTTCCGGAAACGTTGCCCAGTTCGCCATTCAAAAGGTAACGGAATTGGGCGGGAAAGTGGTGACAGCTTCTGATTCCAGCGGATTTATCCATGATGCCGACGGGATCACGCCTGACAAGCTGGAATACCTGATGGAACTCAAAAATGTCAAAAGAGGACGCATCAGTGAATACGCCAAGGTTTACGGGGTGGATTTCCATCAGGGAGAACGTCCCTGGCACGTGCCCTGCGATGTGGCGCTTCCCTGTGCCACCCAGAATGAAATTAATGGCGAGGAAGCCAAAGCCCTGGTCAGTAACGGGTGTCTCTGTGTGAGTGAAGGCGCGAATATGCCCACCATGCCGGAGGCTGTGCAGATTTTCCAGGAAAACCAGCTCCTTTTTGGTCCGGGGAAAGCGGCCAATGCCGGCGGCGTAGCCACGTCCGGTCTGGAAATGTCCCAGAACAGCCTGCGGATGAGCTGGACACGGGATGAAGTGGATGCCAAGCTGAAAGGCATCATGAGTGCCATCCATGAACAGTGCGTGGAAAACGGAAAAAGCGGTGCCTACATTGATTATGTGAAAGGCGCCAACATTGCCGGGTTCATGAAGGTGGCCAATGCCATGCTGGACCGGGGACTGGTATAAGCGTCATCGACAGGTTTCAGAATCAAGTGCCATGGTGCCGGAGGTTCCGGCGCCATGGTTTTAACACTGCCCTCCATGAAAGAACGGGCAGAACAGCAGCATTCACCAAGAGGTCCGATTCAAGCGCTGCTTGAAAGGAGATGGCCCCTGTGGAACGATTAATCGCCTTTGCCTACCACCTGCTGCAGGCTGCCGGCAGCGAAACCAGCCGGATGGGATTTGTCCACACCATTTTCAGAATGATCGAGAAGGAAACAGGCGCGGATGAAACCGATTTGTTTTTTTACCATGACCAGAAACTGTATCAACTCATTCGCGGTGTGGATGCGGACACAGCCCTTCGTTTATGTGACAATAACCCGCTGGCGCAGGTGGGGAATATCTGGAGCGAACGGGGGCAGTCCTTTGAATGGATGCCGGCTTTCTTTCAGGCTTACTGCGATCCAAAGGGACTGACAGAGTGGTCCATGTCCCGGCAGGGTTCCTGCCACAGCTTTCAGCGCCGGAGAAAACCGTCAGTTCCGGAATCAGCGATCACGTCGGTCATCATGGTGTCTTTTACCTACCAGCATGATAAAATGGGATTGGTCGTGTTAAAACAACGGGACCATAACCCCTTCGACCCCGAACAGATTCCCCTCTATCAGGGAATGAGCCAGGCGCTGTCGGAAGCCTTTGAACACCAGCATTCCCATCACGCCTGTCAGGAACGGGTAAAGGAACTCTCCTGCCTCTTTGAAATCTCGCATCTGGCGGGACTGCCGGATATATCGAAGGAGGAAGTGCTCCACCGGATCGCCATGATGCTTCCCGGCGCCATGCAATTCCCGGAAATTGCCACTGCCCGGATCTGCCTGGATGACGTGTGTTTTACCAGCGAAGGATTTGGGGAAAGTAAGATCCGGCTGACAGTGGTCATTGCGTCCAAAAAGAAAGTGTGGGGCACCCTGGATGTCTTTTATCTGTCCGGCCAGATCGATTTCTATGATGACATTTTTCTCAAGGAAGAAGAAAAGCTGCTGCAGACAGTGGCCGCTCAGATTGCACTCCTGCTGGAGCGCAAGGAAGCGGAAGAACTGAGTAAGCGGCTGCAGAATCAGCTGCTGCATGCAGACAGGCTGGCGACCATCGGGCAGCTGTCCGCCGGGGTGGCCCATGAAATCAATGAACCCCTGGGATCCATTCTGGGATTCAGTCAGTTGATCCGGGAGAGCCACCAGGATGAAATAACCCGGCGGGATGTGGATAAAATCATCAAGGCCACCCTCCATGCCCGCGAGATCATCCGGAAACTGATGCTCTTTTCCCGGCAGATGCCGCCCCGCAAAAGCTGCATCAATGTGAATAAAATCATCGAGGAAGGCCTGTTTTTTCTGGAAAACCGGTTCGCCAAAAATGCCATTCGTCTGGAGCGGCAGTATGGAAAGGATTTACCCGAAATCGTGGCCGACCCGGGCCAGATCCATCAGATTCTGGTGAATCTGGCGGTCAACAGCATGCAGGCCATGCCGGAAGGCGGCACCTTTACCATCCAAACCGCCTCTGTTCCGGAAGGCATTCAACTCCGGGTGAGTGATACAGGTGTGGGCATGCCGGAGGAAATCCGCCAGAAGATCTTCCTGCCCTTTTTTACCACCAAGGATGTTCAGGAGGGCACCGGTCTTGGATTGTCTGTCGTGCACGGCATTGTCTCATCACACCACGGACACATAGAGGTGGAAAGCACGCTGGGAGAAGGAACCACATTTACCATTAACCTGCCAGTCGAATCGGCGGGAAAGGAGGATCCCCATGAGTCAACTGAAGGAACAGATACTGGTGGTGGATGATTCCGCCGACACCCTGGAAATATTGGAACGAAAACTGACCGGGAAAGGGTACCGGGTCTATCTGGCAAACGCCGTGGAAAGCGCCATCAGGATCCTGGAAACGACGGAGATTGACCTGGTCATTACCGATTACAAGATGCCCCGCCTGACCGGCCTGGATCTGATCAAACATATCCGGGAGCGGAACCAGGAGATACAGATCATCATGATCACCGGCTACCCGACGGTGGAGAGTGCGGTGGAGGCGGTGAAAAGCGGTGCGGAAGAATACCTGACAAAGCCCTTCACCGATGAAGAGTTTTTTACCTGCCTGAACCGGGTGGTGGATAATCTGCGCACCCGTAAAATCGCCAGAGCAACCGCATTGCCCGATGCCAGCCGGTACGGCATTGTGGCGGCTTCCAGTGCCATGAAAGAGGTGTACAACCTGATTGACAGGTCCGCCGCCAATCCGGTGACGGTACTGGTCAGCGGCGAAAGCGGAACGGGAAAAGAACTGGTGGCCAGGGCCATTCATTACCACAGCGCACGCGCAAAGGCCCCTTTCGTGCCGGTGAACTGTGGAGCGATCCCGGAAACTCTCCTGGAAAGTGAATTGTTCGGATACATGAAAGGCGCTTTCACCGGCGCCCAGGAAACTCGGGCCGGCTTTTTCATTACGGCCGACGGCGGTTCCCTCTTTTTGGATGAAATCGGAGAAACCAGCCTGAATATGCAGGTGAAACTCCTGCGGGTGATGGAAGACCACCAGGTGATGATGGTTGGATCGCAGCAATCGCGGAAAGTGGATGTGCGTCTCATCGCGGCCACGAACAAAGACCTCCGGGAACAGGTGAAACAGGGACGGTTCCGGGAGGACCTGTATTACCGACTGAACGTGATCAATATTCTGATACCTCCCCTGAGGGATCGGGGAGATGATGTGGTGCTGCTGTCCAATCACTTTCTGCAGAAATTTTCCCGGGACATGGGAAGAGAGGTGCCTGTGTTTTCCGACGACGTGCTGCAGATTTTCAAACGCTATGAATGGCCTGGCAATGTAAGGGAGCTGGAAAACCTGGTACAGCGGCTGGTGATCATGTGTGACCGGCCCGCGATTACACCGGCGGACCTGCCTGCCTTCATGAAAGGCGGGATCTCCATCAGCAAAGGATTCGAACGCACCCTGGAGCAGGTGGAGCAGGAGTATATTCTGGACGTGCTGAATTATACCGGCGGGAACAAAACCAAAGCGGCAGCAATTTTAGGCATCGACCGAAAAACCCTGCGACGGAAAATTGAAGGGGTTGAAGAAGAATAAGGGGAAAAATCACGCACCGGGTCAAAATGACCCGGTTTTTTTATGGAATTGATTCGGGGGCTAATTTTTGTCGCCAGCTGAAAAGCTTGGAAATACAGATGTGTAGAAAAATAATCTTTTTTTAAAAAGTTGGCACGATAGATGCATTAAATATAGGCATAAAATCAATCATTTCAGATCGAATGATGAAGGAGGAGATTAAAAATGTTAAACGTTCGCAAAGCAATGAATCAAAAGGAAGAGAAAATGAAGGTAACCGGAATGTGTCTCAGCTGTGCTCACCAGGATGATTGCGTTATGACCCATCATGGCGGATCCAACCTGTATGGATGTGAAGAGTTTGAAAGCATGCCCGTGGTGAAGGAATCCATTGATTATCGCCAGGAAATGAGAAGCACCCCGGCCCTGGGCCTGTGCGCCACCTGTGAAAGCAAGAATCAGTGTTCTCACAAGACGACTCCCGGCGGCGTCTGGCACTGTGAAGAGTACCGATAAACCGGCTGCGATGCAAGACAGCCAATCATTTAACGCAGCCAAGCGTAAAACGCAGCGAAAGCCCGGATTCTCTCAGGAGGATCCGGGTTTTTTCTGAGCACTTGTACGCAATGATCATCACGGATGGGATCAGGAGGGTCTCTTTTATTCGGATCTAAACTGGGTTATAATCAGTCTAGACACATCAACCGCTTTGACATAAAACTGCAACTCAAATACGATCGTCAAGAAACTAAAGGAGTGGAAAACGGATGATGAAAGCGCTGGTGAAAAAGCACCGGGAACCCGGGATCTGGCTGGAAGAAGTGCCAATGCCAGAGTTTGGAAAAAATGATGTTCTGATAAAAATCAAAAAAACCTCTGTTTGTGGAACGGATGTCCATATCTATCACTGGGATGACTGGTCCCAAAAAACCATTCCCGTACCCATGACCATCGGCCACGAATTTGTGGGAGAAGTGGTGGCAATGGGCGAAAATGTCCATGATGTGGAAATCGGTGAAATTGTTTCCGGTGAAGGCCATGTCGTCTGCGGCCGGTGCCGCAACTGTCTGGCCGGTCGGCGGCATTTATGCATGAACACCAGCGGGGTGGGTGTCAATCGCCCCGGAGCCTTTGCCCATTATCTGTCCCTACCGGTCACCAATGTGTGGCACTGCGATCCCACCATTCCCCTGGAAGTGCTCAGCTGCTTTGATCCTTTCGGAAACGCGGTTCACACCGCCCTCAGCTTTGATGTGCTGGGTGAAGATGTGCTTATCACCGGCGCCGGCCCCATCGGCATCATGGCGGCCGCTGTGGCCAAGCATGCCGGCGCACGATACGTCGTGGTGACCGATGTGAATGAATACCGGCTGGACCTGGCCCGTAAAATGGGTGCCACCCGGGCCATCAATATCCTGGAAACCAGCATTGAAGATACGTTCCATGAACTGGGCATGAAGGAGGGGTTTGATGTCGGCATGGAGATGTCCGGCAACGCCTCTGCCTTTCAGGGAATGATCAGGAACATGTGCCACGGCGGCAAAATTGCTGTTCTGGGCATCCAGCAGCCCGGTACGGTCATTGACTGGAATACCATTGTGTTTAACGGGCTGACCGTCAAAGGCATCTACGGGCGCGAAATGTACGAAACCTGGTACAAAATGACCTCCATGATTCAGTCCGGCCTGGATATTTCGCCGGTCATCACCCACCGCTATCATTACACCGAATACGAGGAAGCCTTCCGTGTGATGGCCTCCGGGCAGTCGGGGAAAGTCATCCTGGACTGGGAAGCGTAAACAAAGAAAGGAAGGGTTGTCATGCTCACACCTGCCCATAAAAAGCACTACGAATCCATCCTGACGGAAATCCGCGAGAAAGGCCTGTGGAAAAACGAACGAATCCTGGCAGGCCCCCAGCAGTCGCGGATCGAAACCACCCGTGAAAAGAACATTGTGAATCTATGCGCCAATAACTACCTGGGATTGTCAAATCACCCGCGGATGATTGCCGCTGCGAAAAAGAGCTATGACCAGTGGGGATACGGCCTATCCTCCGTACGGTTTATCTGCGGCACCCAGTCCATTCATAAACAGCTGGAAGAAAGTCTCTCCCGCTTTCTTGGGACGGAAGACACGATCCTGTATTCCTCCTGTTTTGACGCCAACGGCGGACTGTTTGAAACGCTGCTGACAGAAAAGGACACCATCATCAGCGATGCTCTGAACCACGCCAGCATTATTGACGGCATGCGTTTGTGCAAAGCCAAAAAACTGGTGTACAAAAACAACAGCCTGGAAGACCTGAAAGAAAAACTGGAACAACGACAGCCGGAAGGCATCACCATGATCGCCACTGACGGTGTTTTTTCCATGGACGGGATTATCGCCGATCTGGAAGGCATTTGCGGCCTGGCGGAACAGTACGGCGCTCTGGTGATGGTGGACGACAGTCATGCCGTCGGTTTCATGGGAAAAACCGGTCGCGGGACGCATGAACACTGCGGGGTGATGGACCGGGTGGACATTATCACGGGCACCCTCGGCAAAGCCCTGGGTGGCGCCAGCGGCGGTTATACCAGCGGCCGGAAGGATCTCATCGACCTGCTCCGGCAGCGCAGCCGGCCTTATCTCTTTTCCAACACACTGGCCCCGGCCATTGCCTCCGCTTCTCTGGAAGTATTGACCATGCTCACGGAAACCACTTCCTACCGGGACCGGCTGGAAGAGAACACCCGGTATTTCCGCAGCCGCATTGCAGAAATCGGTTTCACCATCATTCCCGGGACACATCCCATCGTGCCGGTGATGCTGGGGGATGCGGTCCTGTCGCAGGAAATGGCGGACTACCTGCTGACCCTGGGTGTCTATGTCATCGGATTTTTCTTCCCGGTTGTTCCGGAGGGGAAAGCGCGCATCCGCACCCAGATCTCCGCCGCCCATTCCCGGGAAGACCTGGATCAGGCCCTGGAAGCCTTCCAAAAGGCATATGATCATTTTGGCATGGCAACACGGCAATCCTAAGGCACATCAGTGAAAGGAAGAAAAGCAATGTCAGAACGCGTGCTTTATAAAGAGGGCATCATCCAGACAAAAAACGGCGAAACAGTGGATTCCATGCTGGTGGCCTCCGGAAAAATCACCGCTGTCGGCAGCCGGGAGGAAGTGATCCGCCAGGCGGGGATACCGGACACAGAGTTCTCCCTGGGGCATCATTTTGTCCTGCCGGGCTTCGTTGACAGCCATATCCACCTGATGGCCTACGGCTTCTCCCTGGACGCGATTGATCTCAGCGGCGCTGATTCCCTGGAAGCCGTCCGGGAAATCTGCCGCCGGCACATTGGAACCCATCGGCCGGAACCGGGGAAATGGATCATCGGGCGGGGCTGGAACCAGAATCTTTTTGCCGACCCGGTTTTTCCCACCCGCGAAGCACTGGATGACATCACACAGGAGCATCCCCTGCTGCTGCTCCGGATCTGCGGCCACATTGCCACGGTCAACACCCTGGGGCTGCGCAACGTATACCCGGATGACCGTCAAATGCCGGAGGCCATGAAAAAGTGGCTGGAAAAGGGCATTGTGCTCGAGGACGAACTGGAGTGGTTTAAAACCAAAATGGAGCCAAAACCGGACAGGCAGGACCTTAAAAAGGCTATTTTGAAGGCTGCTGAACAGCTGCTCCGATTCGGCGTCACCTCGGTGCATACGGAGGATTCCTACGACCTGGGCTACGGCGGTGATTTCAGGAACATCCAAGCGGCGTACAGGGAACTGGAAACCGCAGGGGAACTGCCCCTTCGCATCTACCAGAAAATTTCCCTGCCGGATCCGGAGAAGCTGGAAACATGGCTCCTGGGAGAAGACCGGACAGGATCTGGCAGTGACTTTTACCGGACAGGGCCGATGAAAATGTGGCTGGACGGAACCCTGGGTGCCAGAACAGCTGCCCTCCAGGAACCATACACCGATGATCCGGAAAACCGCGGCATGCTGTTGTATCCGGATGAAGTGGTGGAAGCCATGGTGATGAAAGCCCATGCGGAAGGCATGCAAATCTGCCTTCATGCCATCGGGGATGCCGCCCTGAACCAGGCAGTGACTGTTTACGAAAAAGTATTTCAGCTGACACAGCAGCCCCTGAAACACCGGATCATCCACTGCCAGATCGGCAGCGATGAACTCTACCGGCGCATGGCGGCCATTGGCGTCACGGGAGATCTGCAGTTTGCTTTTACGGCTTCCGACTGGCCCATTGTGGAACCACGGGTGGGCGCGAAACGGGCTGCCCGGAGTTATGCCTGGAAATCGCTGTTATCGGCAGGGGTGCCGTTAACGGCCGGATCAGACTGCCCGGTGGAAATACCGAATCCTTTTATCGGCATTCAGGCAGCGGTCACACGCAGAGACCTGGAGGGGCATCCGGAACATGGATTTAATCCGGAGGAAGCACTGACCCTTCAGGAAGCCATTGGCATTCATACCCAGGGGTCTGCTGCAGCGTCAGGCGAAGCGACAATAAAAGGCACCCTGGAGCCGGGAAAGGTGGCGGATTTCATTGTCCTGTCCCACAACCCGTATGAAGTGCACACCAGTAAGCTGGCGGACATCAGGGTTCACGCCACCTGGGTGGATGGAAAACTGCGCTGGCAGGACCCGGGAGCTTTACTGTCACCCTAGTATTTTGTTAATACTAAATCTATAATATAATCTCTTTCTATGATATACTTAT
>JAWSUV010000068.1:0-13570 GCA_033549305.1 Bacillota bacterium
GGCAAAAAGGGTGATTTTCGGGGGTTTTTGTAAATATCTGTCGAAAGTTGGGTTAGGATTTCTCCACCAGTTGCCTGTCAGCTACTGAGCATCTTGGCATTTACTCAGACTGGACTTTCACCAGTTAGCAATTAACGGCTTGCTGGGCACGCGCGCACAAAAAAAGAACAGCCTGAGCTGTTCTTGTAAGCTGGTGCGGTAGGCGGGACTTGAACCCGCACGTTCATTCGAACATAGCCCCCTCAAGACTACGTGTCTGCCATTCCACCACTACCGCACTGTGAAAGTGTTTCAAGAGCCGGGCAAAGCTGCCGCAACGCTCAAACACTATAACAGTATAAACTGTTTTCCTATAGCTGTCAACCATTCCAGGGCGGTTTTCAGCGGGGTTCATTTTCTGAAGCTTCAGCAGCTTCATCACGCGGGCGGATCAGGTAAGCGGTTTCGATCCCACGGAATATATTAAACTGGATAGGTGTCAATTCGCCTCTTAGCGTCGTGCGGTAAAGCACGGCATATTCCTTGTAGAATAAACTGACGTAAGGTAATTCTGCTGCTATATGCTGCTGGATCCGGTGCCATGCCTCTTCTTTTCTTGCACGGTTCGGGGCAGCGAAGGCCGTTTCCAGCAACTGGTCCATGGCCTCGTTTTGGTAACCGATGAAATTGCCCATCTCTTCCTGGGTGGAATGGAAGGCAAATGACAAGTCCGGGATCATTGAAAAATGCCAGCCGGTGAGAACCATATCAAACTCTCCTGCTGCCAGACGCTCCTGCAATTCATTCCATCCCAGGGCTTCAACGGCAACAGCGAGTCCTGCCTCTTCCAGAGAATCCGCAATAACTTCTGCTGTTTTCACGCGCATCGGATTCTCTGCGTTGGTAAGAAGGGTAAAAACGGCATCTTCAGGCAGCAGTGCTTCAGCCACCAGTTCCCTGGCCCGCTCAGGGTCGAATGCGGCGGTGCCGCTTTCCTCTTCATATAGCCAGGAAGCAGGCTGCATCGGCACATTCGTGACAGAGCCATGACCAAAAAAGATCGTGTTAATGATGGATTCACGGTCCAATGCGTGGGAAACTGCCTGACGGAGTTCCCGGTTTTTCCATGATTCCAACCTGAAATTGAACCCAATAAATTCATACTGGGTGGAGGGATAGGTAAAACCGCTGACCTTTTCCTGATCTGTATACTTCAACCAATCAACGGACATCGGCTCCACCAGATCAATCTCGCCGCTTTCAAAAAGAGAAAGCTGAGCCTCCTTGTCTGGTACAATGGTTATGTCGATTTCTTCAATGTAAGGCTTTCTTCCCCAGTATGCCGGGTAGTACTCAAGCTTCATGGAACGAGAGGCATCGAAGTTTGCCACCTGGTATCGGCCGGTTCCTACCATGGGAAACTGAGCGGTGTTCAGCAGGTTACGGTTGCCGCCGGCAAAAAGATGCTGGGGCAAAATTGGAAATACAAGTGTTTCAAGCGCATTGCTGAATGGCCGGGTAAAGGTGATCCGCACACTGTGATCACCGGTTTTCCGGACATCAGAAATTTGCTGAATGTTATTGACGTAAAGATTGGGATACTGAATGGATGCCGCTTTCTCCTTAAGCACCTGAACGGTGAAAATGACATCTTCCGGGAGAAAAGGCTCTCCATCATGCCAGGTAATGTTTTCACGGAGTTGAAAGGTGACGCTCAATCCCAGTTCATCCACTTCCCAGCTCTCCGCCAGCAACGGCTCAACATCAAAGGCCTCATCAAAGGTGATCAGGCTTTCGAACACCAGGTGATAGACCTGGTAGAGGCTGTCATTACCGTTCATGAGCGGATTAAGCTGTGTCGGCCGGGTAACAGCAAGTCTCAGCGGCGGACTGTCATCCGGATTATAATCCACTTCAGCGGCTACTTCTTCAATCACTTCCGGTTCTTCCGGTGTTGCATTCTGGCAGGCTGACAAAAACAAAGTGGTGAGCATGATTCCGATCAGGAACCAGCGTACGGTCTTCTTTTTCACAGGTGAATCTCCTTTCAATGGACCGCCTGATTGCCGCCCATTTTCTTTTTATGATGACGATCCGTTGCCAATCCCGTTAACGCCCGGCCGTCATTATGCTCTCAGTGTGGCAAAGGGTGCATCATCAGATTGTACCACATGATTGAATACTTGGCACGTCTTTAGCTGATTATTCCTGGCTGAGTGCCTTATTAAACGCTTTTTGAACCTGGTTTTCCAGTGAGGCAAGGTCTGAAGTGTTGGTAAGCACCACATGTGCCCGGAGACGTTTCATCTCTGGAGGCTCCTGTGCGCGGATCCGCTGCAGCGCTTCCTGGCGGGAAAAGCGGTTTCGTTTCATTAATCGTTCCATCTGCAGGTCCTGGGTGGTATCCACAAACCACACCTGATCCACCAGCTTATCTAGACCGGTTTCGTACATGAGAGCGGCCTCGATGACCAGCACTTTTTTTCCACTCTGACGCCAGAAAGTATCAATATGCTCCTGGATGAGCCGCCGAATGCGGGGATGCGTAATCCTGTTCAACATCTCCCGTTGATCTTCATCATCAAAAACCAGGTCTCCCAGTGCTTTACGGTTAAGTGTGCCATCATCATGCAGCATCTCCGGCCCGAAAGCCGTCACGATTTCCGTCAAAGCAGGCGATCCTTTTACCACGACCTGGCGAGCCAGCTGATCGGCATCCACTACCCAGGCGCCAAGCTGTTCCAAGAGAGCTGACACGGCACTCTTTCCAGATGCGATATTGCCGGTTAATCCAATGATCAGTTTTTTGCGTTGATTCTCCATCTGCTTCATTTGGCATCAAACCAGTTGTCCGCCACCGATAACTCCACCTTAATCGGTACCGATAGGTTAACTGCTTCTTCCATGGCTTTTCGAAGCAAACGACTCACAGACTCTACTTCCGCCGGCGGCGCCTCCACGATGAGTTCATCGTGGACCTGAAGGATCAGCCGGGCCTGGTATCCACCTCTTTGAAGCTCGTCCGCTACCCGTACCATGGCAATTTTAATAATATCAGCTGCACTGCCCTGAATGGGTGTATTCATCGCCATACGTTCACCAAAGGAACGAACATTGAAATTGCCTGAGTTGATTTCAGGCAAATGACGAATCCGGTGCAACAGCGTTGTGACATAGCCTTTTTCCCGGGCTGTTTTCACCATTTCATCCATGTATTTTTTCACACTGCCGTAGCGTTCCAGATAATGGTCAATGTACTGCCGGGCTTGCTGTCGGCTGATGTTCAGGTTATTGGCAAGTCCAAAATCACTGATGCCGTAGATGATGCCGAAATTCACTGCCTTGGCACTGCCACGCATCTCAGACGTTACTTCCGATTCCGGTACCTGGAAAATCTCAGCGGCGGTGCGGGTATGGATGTCCGCTTCTTCCTGAAAAGCTTTGATAAATGCAGGATCTCCCGATAAATGCGCCATAATCCGCAGCTCAATCTGAGAATAGTCGGCATCAATCAGTTTCCACCCTTCACGGGCAATAAAAACACGTCGCAGCTGCCGCCCCATCTCCGTGCGGACAGGAATATTCTGCAGGTTGGGCTCAGTGCTGGAAATCCGGCCGGTCGCTGCCACTGTCTGGTTGAAAGTGGAATGGACACGTCCGGTATCCGGGTTCATGATGGCCAGCAAACCGTCAATGTAGGTGCCTTTAATTTTTGACATTTGCCGGTATTCCAGAATCAAGGGGACAATCTCATGTTCATCCTTGAGCTTTTCCAAAACTTCCACATCGGTTGAGTAGCCTGTCTTGGTTTTCTTCAGAGGCGTCAGTCTCAGATCTTCAAACAGCACTTCTCCCAACTGTTTAGGTGAATTCAGGTTAAAGTAGTGGCCTGCGATCTCTTCGATTTTATCGCGAATCGCTGCAATGCGGGCTTCATAATCCGCTTCGAGTTCCTTCAACAGAGGAATGTCAATTCGTATGCCTTCCATTTCCATGTCCGCCAGCACATTCGCCAGCGGCATTTCCACTTCGTTCATCAGCTGGTCCATATCCAGATCATGGATCTCTTTCTCCAATTTCGGACTCAACTGATGTATCAGGCGAATCCTTCCATACAGGGCTTCAGAAATGGTCTCTTTATACAATTCGCCAGACTGAACACGATTTTTGCCATTGCCCCACAACTCTTTTAATGAAGTGATTTTTTCTCCAAAGTGATGGATCGATAAGTCTTCCAAGGTATAACTGGATTTGGAAGGATTCGCCAGATAGTCAGCAATCATGACGTCAAAGGTTTTACCCAAAAACTTACCCCGCCATCCCATCCAGATTCGCTGCTCCTGCTTGATATCGTGGACCACTTTGTCAATGTCAGAATCTGACAGCCACTGGCAGCATTTTTTAACCAGCGCTTCTTCCACTGTCAGGCGACGGCAGTCCACCCACCAGCCTTGTTCACCATCACAGGTAAAAGCAAGGGCTACGATATGCTGGAGTCCTGTATCTCCTCTGTCCGACAGAGTGTGCCAAGTCAGCCGCCGGTGTTTTTTTATGTGTTCCTCCACCACGGCCAGATGCTGTTCACCGGTAATTTCCTGCCATGCCATGCCTTCTTTACGCGCCTGGGCATCCCGTGAATAATAATCAGTAATGCGTTCCAGCAGGGTGTTGAATTCATACAAACGGAATAATCGTACCGCCTCATCTGAATTCAGCTCTCCGATCAGCAGCTCATTAAAATCCACTTCAATCGGGACGGCGGTCATGATGGTAGCCAGTTTTTTACTGAGGACGGCATCCTCCCGATGAGTTTCAATCTTTTCACGCAACTTCTGGTTCGTGATAGCGGCGGTATTCTCCAGTACGCCTTCAATGGTGCCAAAACTCTGAATAAGCTTTGTGGCGGTTTTGGGACCGACTCCGGGAATACCCGGAATGTTGTCTGAGCTGTCACCCATCAAGCCCTTCAGGTCAATAAAATGTGCTACCGGAATTCCATACTCCTCTTCCAGCTTTTGAGGATCATATTCATCCATCTGGGAAATTCCTTTTTTCGTGATTAATACCCGCGTCTTATCACTAACCAGCTGCAGCACATCCTTGTCCCCGGAGACAATGGTGCTGGTGATTCCGTCGCTCTCCGCCAGCCGCGCCAGGGTTCCGATGAGGTCATCCGCTTCAAATCCCTCCATTTCCATTCGATACAATCCCATGGCATCGAGTACATCTTTCAGGGGCTGGATCTGCTCCGCCAGTTCCTGCGGCATTTTTTTACGGCCGGCTTTATACTCCTCATAGGCATCATGGCGGAAAGTGGGGGCTTTAAGATCAAAAGCAACGGCAGCATACTGGGGTTTCACATCATCCATCGCTTTGAACAGCATGGTCAGAAACCCATAAATCGCATTGGTATGCTGCCCTTCCCGGTTCGTAAGGGGTGGCAGAGCGTAAAATGCACGGTTGATGAGACTGTTGCCATCAATGATGAGTAACTTCCGATGCTCCTGATGGTTCATGCTGATCTTCCTTTCCTTATAACTCTCTGCTATTGTATCATGTTGAATCTGCGCAGTAAACGCGACAGCACGAATGAAGAATTCCCTTGACTTTGACCGGCATATTTGGTATTATTCTTTTCGTACCACGCCGCGGTGGCGGAACTGGCAGACGCAGCAGACTCAAAATCTGCCGATGGTAACATCGTGGGGGTTCGATTCCCTTCCGCGGCACCAATGAATTGAAAGAACTTCCAGTGATCCTGGGAGTTTTTCTGTTTGTTCGAAAAAAACTGCCTCAAGGGGCAGTTTTTAAATGCTTTTAATCTTATTTCTGTACGCGAAAACCGCCGCCTGTGTCCGGTCATTTACCTTTATTTTCTTTAAGATGTTGGACACATGATTTTTGACGGTCTTTTCGCTGATGTACAGCGTTTTGGCAATCTCCCGGTTGTTCAGCCCGTCAGCCACCAAGGTCAGAATTTCATATTCCCGTTTGGTAAGCTGGCTTTTTGGCACCTCCCGGCCTTTCTTTTCCA
Source organism: Bacillota bacterium (assembly GCA_033549305.1). GTDB lineage: Bacteria > Bacillota > Clostridia > Peptostreptococcales > Tindalliaceae > Anoxynatronum. Next base: position 6,014 of record JAWSUV010000068.1, read on the forward strand.
CCTGACGCTGCTTGTCAACCTGATTGGAACTATAATCCGCCATCGACGGGCATAGAAAGGGAGCCCCGTTATGGATCTCCCGAATTCCGCTTATGAGCACGTCGCTTTCCACATCTTTGACCAGATAGCCGTTGGCTCCCAGATTGAATGTCTCATATATGTACTCGACTTCTTCATGGAAGGTGAGGATGAGCACTTTTGTTGCCTGGTCCATATCTTTTAACTTGCGCAAAGCAATAATGCCGTTCATATTGGGCATGTTAAGATCCAGCAGCGTCACATCCGGCCGCAGTGATTTCACCAGCTGCAGACATTCTTCACCATCCTTGGCTTCTCCCACCACTTCAATGTCCGATTCCAGCGAGAGAATCCGGCTGAGCCCCTGTCGCATAAGGGTATGATCATCCACTATTAACACTCTGATCGTTTCCATGCAATCCCTCCTGATGCTGAATCGTTCCAGGTGATGTCATCATCTCTGCCGGCCAAATATTAATCGGTCCATTCAATGTTATCCAACTGGTTGCGGAACGACTTTCGAAATGCCTTCAGATATTCTTCCCGCAACTGCTTCTGTTCAGCTGTTTCCTCGGATGTCAGCCCGCTCTCTTTCTTTTTTTTTGCCAACTCGTTAATTCGCTGGATTTTTTTTTGATCTAACACGCGTGTCTCTCCTTTATCTTTCGTTTACCGTTTCATCATACCATAAACCGCTGTTCACACGACAGTCTTTAAACAGCATATCATCATTATTCCGGTCTGTCAGAAATTTCCCCTTACGAAGAGCGCTCGCCGGCCAGTACCTGCAGGGCACGGGCATAAATCCGGGTGATCCGGATTAAGTCATCCACAGCCATGGATTCGTTTTTCTTGTGTGCCAGCTCTTCCTGCCCGGGGAACAGAGGCCCAAAGGCAACACCGTGTGCCAGGGCGCGGGCATAGGTGCCACCGCCGATGGTAATCGGTTCGCTGACGGTGTCTCCCGTCTCTTCACGGTAAACCTGCATCAGTTTTTGCACCAGCTCATCCTCCTTTGACACAAAGAGAGGTCCGATGTCTTCTTCCAGCTGCAGCTTATAACGTGAGCCTACAAGGGAATTCCTGATGCCATTCAAAACGGCTTCTCCCTTTGCTGTGATGGGATAACGGGTATTGACTGTCAGCTTCAGCTGGTGAACATCGGCGCTGATCAACCCCACGTTGAAGATCAGTTTACCGGAGATGTCGTCTTCGAGACCACATCCGATGGATTGACCGTTCACTTCCATGCCTATGTGCCGAGAGTATACATCAACTGCCGCAATGGCTTCATCACCCAGTCCCGGACACTCGTTCAAAAAGAGCATCAGCTGGGAAACGGCATTCTGCCCTTTTTCCGGCATGCTGCCGTGAGCGGAGATTCCCTTGGACTGAATCACCAGTCTCTCCGGCAATTCCTCTATACCCATGTCGTATCCTGTATTTTTGATAAACTGAATCAGCCTTTCACTGACGGCTTTTTTATGGCCTTCCACAACTTTCAGCACCGCTTCACAGTAATCCGGCACCATGTTGGGAGCGTTCCCTCCCTGGATGGAGATGATGGTTACCTTTGCATCCGTCTGGTTCCATGGCGTTTCCATGGTGAAAATCTGGATGCCTTTTTCCCCGTGAATCAACGGAAACTCAGCGTCCGGTGAAAACCCTGTGTCCGGCCGGGGATAGCGGCTGAAATAGACCTCCAGGTCTTTCCATCCTGATTCTTCGTCCGTTCCAAAAATAAGGCGGATCTTTTTGCCGGGATCATAACCGCTGTCTTTCAAGGCCTTCATGGCAAACAGGCTGGCCACTGCCGGTCCCTTATCATCAATGATGCCTCTGCCATAAAGCTGGCCTTCATGAATTTCAGCACCATAGGGGGGATAATCCCATCCGGTTCCTTCCGGCACCACATCCAGGTGAACCAGCACTGCCAGGATCTCCTCGCCAGCGCCATAATCCGCATGACCGGCATATCCATCCACATTTACCGTTTCAAACCCTTGTTCCGCCGCCAGGTTCAGCATATAAGTCAATGCATGGTGCACCCCTTCGCCAAAAGGCATGCCAGGCCGGGGTTCACTTTCGACGCTTTTAATCCGGACCAGCTGCTGTGTGTGATGCACAATTGATTCGCGGTACTTTTCAATTGTTTCATGCGTTATAGTCATGGTGACACTCCCTTATCGTTGATGATGAATCTTGCCATACTGTTTTTTCTACCCTAACCCTGGCGGTTTCACGCAGCTGAATGCCCTTTTTCAGAAATCCTGTTTCCCGTGTCTGCTTTCTGCATTTGCATCTTTTGGATTTTCGTATATAATAGTCCCGTAAGGAGGATGACTATGAAAAAAGACCCGCCACCTCTCACTCACTCAACACCACAGAAAATCACATTGTTGATGATACCCAGCAACCCGGGCAAAGTCAGGAGAATATCATTTCCCTTATGGCTGCCGAAAATGCTTTTGCTGCTGCTGGTGGCGCTGATCACCGGCCTTTCTATCAGTACTGTCCATTTCTCCGGCTCACTGATGAAAACAGAACAGGCGCTCATTGCTGAGAAAATAACCGCAGCTGAGTTAAAGGAAGAAAATCGGCTTCATGTGTCCGAGATTAATCAGCTTAAAAACCAGTTTTTGGAAATCGACGAAAGAATCGCGCGCTTGAATGAACTGGAAAACAAAGTGTTACATATGGTCGGTCTGGAAACCTCCATAACTGCTTTGGATGATATGCCGGAAGAAATTCATCGGGAAACGCAGAGAGACTATTTTGATCCCCAGTTTTTGCTTGTATCCCGCTCATCAGATACCAGAACCATGACAGCGGATTACACAGACTATGAGGTGGATGTGGAGTACCTGAATGAACTTGTTGAAACGCAGACCGCCAGCATGATTCAGTTGGTGGAGAATGTGGAGGCACAACTGGAATACCTGGACGCCCAGCCAAACCTGTGGCCCACCAGCGGACGGATCTCTTCCCCCTTCGGGAACCGGATCTCCCCCACAAACCGACGCCGAACCGAGTTTCACCAGGGCATTGACATTGCCAACAGCACCGGGACCAGCATCGTGGCAGCGGGCAGCGGGATTGTAACTTATGCCGGATATAACGGCGGCTATGGCCGCATGGTCATTGTCTCCCACGGCTATGGATACACATCGGTGTACGCCCACAATAACAAGATCCTTGTGGAAGTGGGAGACCGGGTTGAAAAAGGTGATCTCATCGCCCTCATGGGCCGTACAGGCCGCGCTACCGGCACTCACCTGCATTTTGAAATCAGGGTTCATGGCGAACCCGTTGATCCCTTGACCATCCTTCAATAACCCCACTCAATGAGGAGGCAGTCATGTTCAGTAAAAAACAGGAATCCACAAAACCCCAGTATGAAAAATTCGATACCCTGGTGGGCGTCTCCACATTGGTGGAAGGCACCATCAAAACAGAAGAACCTCTCCGGATTGACGGTAAAGTGCAGGGAGAAATCATCAGCAAAGCAGACGTGATCGTGGGTGAAAAAGGCCACATTGCCGGAAATGTATCCTGTCAGAACCTGATGCTGGCAGGAACGGTGCAGGGAAATATCAAAGCCGCGGGTCAGCTGCACATTACCCCTTCCGGTCGACTGCAGGGCGACGCGCGGATCCAGTCCTTTATTGTGGATGAACAGGGTGTTTTTGACGGCAAATGCCACATGATCCAGGAACCGGCAGACACATTGAATGTTCAATCAGATGGTGGTAAGGCAGATGTCGAATCATTACGGAATGAAACCCGCAGTAACCGTAAATCCCGTTTAACTGAAAAAAGTATATGACAACAATCCCGAGTGCTTTTTTCATGAATATCAGCTGCCAACGATAGGACAGCCTCACGGAATACAGGTAACCGCCTGCAGGAGTATGATATGCTCCCCTCGATACAGATACTTGAAATAACAACTATTTCAAGACTGCATCAAGGGGAGTTTTCTATGAGGAAAGGCAAGGTTCATGGCTCTTGCTTTTCATTCAGAGGTTTCGGCACAATCACCTGCAGTGCCCGTGGAATGACTGAAAAAGTCAGTGGCAGATGACCGCCCAGCTCTCCGTCAACATCCACATCCACCACTTCCGCCGAATTCATGTGAAACTCCCGCACCCGGTAATAGGAAATCCCTTTCACCGTGTCCTGGTCGGGATCCAACTGCCGGCGCAGAAAGTTCAGCAGAACATTGGCCATATCCTGCAGTTCCCCTGATTCCACCACCAGCAGTTCCAGAAGTCCGTCATCCACCCGGGCTTTCGGCACCAGGTTGCGGAATCCGCCTACGTAGGGACTGTTGGCAGCCAGAAAGAAGAGAATTTTTTTATCGAAAATCTTTCCCTCCACCTCCAGCTGAATGGGAATGGGGTGAAAAAACTGTTTGGGAAATTCCCGGATTCCTTCCATGTAATAAGCAAATTTACCCAGCACAGTTTTGGCTTCCGAAGAAACACGGTGAGCCAGCTCAGGAAGCAGGCCGCCGGCGGCGACGTTTAGAAAGTGTCGCTGCCCCGCTATACCGACATCAACCGCCATTTTATGACTTATGAGCAGCATTTCAGAAAAGTCATGGATATTTTTGGGGATCTCCAGGTAAGTGGCATAATCATTGACGGTCCCCATTGGGAAAATGGCCAGAGGCGGAGCTGCCGATAATTCCATGAGCCCGTTGACCACCTCATTCACAGTACCGTCGCCGCCCATGACTATCAGGATGTCGGCATCAGCTGATAACTCTTTGACAGTGAAGGAGGTTTTTTCGTTCTTCTGTGTGTAGTGAATCCGAAGTTCAGCTCCCTCCTGGCTGAGTATTTCCGCTAGTTCTTCCACCCGCTGTTTTGCCATTTTTCGGCCGGCATTGGGGTTTGCGATCACTGCAATCTTTTTCATGGCTTCCTCCTGAGAATTCGAGTGATGTTATAAAATAGGATCCTGGTATTGCATGGAAGTCGGTGACTCAGCATCATCCAGACGCATGCGCAGCCTGATCAGCTGTGCCAGCAGACGAATCCCGCCATCGATCTGATCAGAGCGGACAGCGGCAATACTGAGTCGCAGACAGTTTTCATCGGGTTTTCGAAGGTAAAACAACGAGCCCGGGGCAAAGATTAACTGCCTTTCCAGCGCCGCATTGTACAGCATTTGGACCTTGAGTGATTCCGGCAGCCGCAGCCAGAAATTCAGCCCCCCGGCAGGCTCATCAAAAGTGACTCCCGAAGGCATCCATTCTCGCAGCAACCCCGCCATTTGATGAAAGCGCTGCTGGTATTCGTCAGCCAGTCGTTTTAAGTTTTGCTCCCAGGCACCTGTTGTCAGGTATCGTTCCAGTGCGCGCTGCAGCAAGCCCGAAGTGGAAATATCCGTTGACTGCTTGGCTGCCAGCAGTTTTTTTGAAACAGCCTGAGGGACTATCAAATATCCCAGACGCAGGCCAGGCATAAACATTTTTGAAAAGCTTTTAATGTAGATCACCCTGTCATGACGGTCCTGGGCTTTTAGCGGATGCGCCGGTTCAGGTCCAAAGGAAAGCTCATTCAGATAATCGTCCTCAAGTACCAGAAAATCGTATTTTTCACTCAGTGCGATGATTCTTTCCTTTTTTTCACGGGTATAAGAAACTCCTGTGGGGTTTTGAAAATTTGGCATCACATAGAGCAAACGGGGCCGGGTTTCCAGAATGGCTTTTTCCAGCTTATCCAGGTGAATTCCGTCTTTTTCAAGGGGAATATCCACCACACGTGCACTTCGGGAAAAGAAAGCCTGCATGGCCCCTCCATAGGACGGCCTTTCAATCAGAACATTTTCGCCCGGGTAGACAAGTCCCTTTGCCACCAGGTCAATGCCCTGCTGCGCACCGGAGATGATCTGAATACTGTTAGGATCTGCTTGAATGCCTGCGGCAGCAGCCAGTTTTCCCACGGCTTCCCTTAGGGGATCGTAGCCCCGGGGATCCTGGTATCCGAAGGCATATCCCTGATCCCGGTCAAGGACTTCCAACAGTGCCTGCTTAAAATCTTCCACGGGAAACAAATCCGGTGACGGAGTTGCACTGGCAAAATTAATCGACTTAACCGTCACCGAAACGGAACGCTGGTATGATATTTGTACCGTCTGTCCGGCATCCGGATTCCAGTCATCCTCTGCAAGACCCGCCAGGGCGATGACAGATCTGCCGTAATCTACATAGGTACCGCTGCCGGTTTCTTTCCGGACCAGGCTTTCCCGTTCCAGGAGGTCATAGGCTTTCACCACGGTTACGGTATTTATGTTCAGGGCGGCAGCCAGTCGCCGGACAGAAGGCAAACGCTCATCAAAGGGAATCACACCCGTTAGAATCAGCTCTTTAAACTGGCGGTAGATTTGCATATACCGGTGTTCTGTGCTATGTTCATTCAGGGTGATCTGATTCATCCAGTCTTTCATGACATCCTCCGGTTCATTGCATTCATTGATAAACTGATCGATTGATTATTGGTTATTGGTCATTCATTTCTGTAGAGGTGCATGTTATGTCCAGTTATCGCACATTAATTCCTTTCGCGAAAAGAAACAAGTGGGTTTATCTCTTTGGCGTTCTGGCCCTGCTGACAGTGGACGCATTCCAATTGATGATACCCGAAGTGCTGCGACGGGTAACAGACAGATTGCAGGCAGGCACCCTTGACGGCCGCGGCCTTCTTCATTATACACTGTTTGCCGTGTTCATTGGTGTCATGATCATGGTCTTTCGTTATTTTTGGCGGATTTTCATTATCAACGCTTCACGGCGCCTGGAGTATGAACTGCGAAATGACCTCTTCTCCCATCTTCTCAGCCTTTCCACTTCTTATTATAACAGAAAAAAGACAGGAGATTTGATGGCCCATGCCACCAATGATGTGCTGGCGGTGCGTATGGCCGCCAGTGCCGGCGTGATCACTCTCACCGATGCCCTTTTCCTGAACATTGCAGCTGTCACCATGATGCTTCTCACGACCGATGTAAAACTGACCCTGATGGCGCTGATCCCCATGCCTTTCCTGGCACTGGCCATTTACGCCTTTGGTCGATCCATCGGAGAACAGTTTCGGATCGTACAGGGCGCCTTTTCCTCGCTGACAGAAAATGTGCAGGAGAACATTTCAGGGATCCGTGTTATCAAGTCTTTTGCCCGTGAAAAGGAAGAAATCAGCCGTTTTGATGTCACCAATCAGGATCTTTTCCGGAAGAACATGAAACTCGCCCTGTTGTTTGGCAGCTACTTTCCCGGCATCCAGTTCATCTCGGGCATCAGTTATATCATCACCCTGCTTTACGGCACCCGGCTGGTAATGGATCAAACCATCACGCTGGGCGCTTTCGTTGCTTTTAATGCCTACCTGGCATCGTTGGTGTGGTCAGTGCCGGTCATAGGCTTTGTCATCAACATTCTGCAGCGCGGGTCTGCCTCCCTGACACGGATCAATGCGGTGCTGGCAGAACGCTCGGAGATCCGGGAACCAAAAAACCCGCTGCCCCTGGATTCTT
>JAWSUV010000069.1:0-5354 GCA_033549305.1 Bacillota bacterium
ACGGTCACTTCGCAGGTTTCTGCAAGCCCGCCATTCTGCTGTTCATCAAACAGCTTGAAGCGGACTGTCTGAAACTGGCTGTTGATGCGGCTCTCCAGGTATTTCACCTTTTCCCGGACAAAGGTTTCCGTCAGATACAGCTCTTTTTCCAGGGCCTCAAAGGCATCCGCCAGGCGGGATTCCTCTCCTTCCAGTTCATCGATCCGGGCCTGGGCTGCCTTTTGGTTTTCAATAGCCTGCAGAGCGGCGGCCACTTCCCGGATCGCCTGCTCCGTGGCTGCCAGGGCTTCCCGTTTGCCGGCGGTCAGGCGCCGGTGCTCATTCTGGCGGGCTTCCTGGCTGGTGGCCAGGGCAGCGGCTTCTGCCATCAGCTGAGCAACTTCCGGGGTCTCATCCGTTGCCAGGGAAGCTTGCAGGGCGGCGATTTCCTTGCGCAGCTGTTCCAGGGATCCTTGCCGCTCGGTGGCGGCTTGCTGCCACTGGACAGCCTCAATGGCCAGGGCATCCCTTTCCCTGGTGCATGACTCCAGGGCCAGCTTCTTCTCCTGACCCTCCCGTTGAATGGTTTTCAGCTTTTCTGCCCGCTGCATCCGGTAGGCTTCCATGGCTGCCTGCCGCTGTTCTGCCGGCATACCCTGGCCGCAGGTGGGGCAGCAGGTGTCTTCCGGTGGTTTTTCGGCAGCGGTGGTCTTGTAATTCTCCCGCAGCGTTGACAGCTGTTGCTCCAGGTCCACTGCCGCTGCCTGTTTGGCGGTCTGTTGCCGCTGCTGCTCCATGCCAGTGCTTTCCGCTTCCATGAGGCTGGTGCGCTGCTCCAGTTCAATGGTCTTTAAGCGCTGCAGCTTCTCCAGGGTCACCTGCTGGGCTTCATGCTTCAGTTGCCGGGCCTGTTCTTCCAGCTCCCGGATCCTCCGGCGGGTTTCAGTGTCGTCACCGGGTTCCATGGCTGCCAGCTGCTCGCGCTGCTCCTTCGCCTGGGCTTCCAGCTGCCGGCGCTGCTCTTCCAGTGCTGTCGGATCCTGGTTTTCAGTGGTCATTGTGCGCCTGACTTCATCCATGCGGATGGGGATCCTTTCCAGTTCCCGGTTGATCTCTTTCCGCTGGGCGGACAGTACCTTTCGGTGATCCTCGATGCTCCGCTGCTCCAGGATGGCAGCCAGGGATGCCAGATGGTCGTTCTGTCGGATCACTTCGGCGTCAGTGATGCTGCCGCACACATCCATCAGCAGCTCCCGGCGCTTTTGCCAGTGGAGCTGGGTGCTGAAATAGGCGGGGCTGGTGAGCAGCCGAAACAGTTCTTCTTCTATCAGTTCGTTGATGCGCCGCTGGTATTCCCCGGCTTTCACCGGCACTCCATCCACAAAGTGGTCCACCGTATGGCCGGTGTGCTCCTGGGAAGCGCTGCCCCGCTTCCGGGTCCATTTTTCCTTGTGGATTTTTTTCAGTGTCAGCCGCCGGCCATGTTCCAGGGCCAGCTCTGCCTCTACCGTGTGCTCCAGGTGGTGGCGGGGGCTGCCGTCGGGGTTCAGGGGCTTGATTTCAAAATCCGACTGGTTCTGGCTGTCCTTCCCAAAGAGCAGCCAGGTAAAGGCATCATTCACGGTGGTTTTACAGGTGGCGTTTTCCCCCAGAATGGCAGCGTCATCGCCTCCCAGCGTCAGGGTAAGTTCCTCGATCCCCTTAAAGTAACGGACACTCAAACGGTTCAGTTTCATTGTCCACAGCTCCTTTCCTGGCGGCTACCATTGCAGGGCGGTTTCGATGTAATCCTGGATGTCAACTTCCCGGATGCGGTACTGTCCCCGGATTTTAACGCTCTGGATTTCCCGGGCATGGATCAGGGCATAAATGGTATCTCTGGATACTTTCAGCAATTCAGCAGCCTCCGCCGGCGTTCTCAGCGTAATCATTCCTCCACCCCCTCCACGAGTTTTTCGACAGGCACTTCCAGTACCTGGCTGATCTTCACCAGTTCCTCCACGGTAATTCTGCGCCGGCCATTCATGGCGGCTGAAAAGGACTTATAAGGAATACCGGTCTCTTTGGCCACAAATCGGTACTTCATGCCTTTGTCTACGATAGCACGCTTGATGTTCCGGATCATTGGCAGCCTCCTTTCTTGTTTAATTAGATTGTACCACTTTCATAGACTTGTGTCTATCCTTTAATGTAGATTTATTTCTATTTATATGGTATATTTAAATTAAGCAAGTTTCTGCACGGAAACCGGAAATTGAAAGGGGACGACGACATGACCATCGAACAACTGACACTGGAAAAAGAACGACTTGAAAGGCTGTTGGCAGACCTGAAAACTTTCACCCACCAGGTCCACCAGCTGCGCCAAATGGCACAGGATCTGGTGGACCGCCACCCGGGGCTGCTGACGCTGATCCCGGGCAATGGCCGTGCCCAGCTGCGGGAGGATGACTTCGGCCGCCTGACCCACCTGGCGGATAAACCGCCGGAATGCACAGTAGATGGTGTGCGGGGGACCCAGTACCATGACATGACCATCCAGGGAGTGAAAGTCTTCACCGTGACTTCCCATAAATCTACAAAAACGGATGTTTAGGGTCATTGTGGCCGGCAGCCGGAATTTTTCAAACTTCCGGCTGCTGGAAGAAAAACTGGATAAGCTGCTGCGGACGAAGCATGCGCCGATGATTCTCTCTGGCGCAGCCCCCGGTGCGGATCGCCTGGGAGAAAAATACGCCGCAAAGCGGGGGTTTCCGCTGATCCGGTACCCAGCCCAGTGGAGCCGCTACGGCATTCAGGCCGCAAAGATCCGAAACGCACAAATGGCCGAGGAGGCAGATGCGGTGGTGGTGTTTTGGGATGGCAAGAGCAGCGGCAGCCGGCACATGATCCAGCTGGCCGACAGAAAGAAGCTGCCCCTGCGGGTGATTCGAACTGATGAGAAGGGTTAGTAAGAAAGGGGATGGTGCGATGAAACGCCTGAAAACCTATAAAGGATTTGTGATTGCAGCGGGGAAATGTGAACAAACCAACGAGTCTTTCTACTATGTATTTCTAAAGGACGAGTGGGCTTACGGCCCAGGGTACCGGACCGAAGAAATCCAGGCAGGCACACTGCAGGAAGCGCAGGATTTCATCGAATGCTACTAGCGCTGTGAAGGGGGTGCCCAGTGATGATGCGCACAGAATTTGAGAGGATGGCTGGAGGCAAGGCTGTGACTGCAGAGCAGTACAGTGTGATTGAAACGGTCTATCTGTACTACCCGGGGGAATTTACAAAGGAGGAGGTGGCGGCTCTGTATCGCCGCCATGGCATTGTGTTCTTTTACGACCTAGTGAACCGAGCGAGGAAAGTCGAGTACACAGAGCAGGTGATTGCAAAAGCTCGATACGAGCTGGCCATTCTACAGACCGAACCCATTTAATCACTCCGACCCCCGGTTTTATGGCCGGGGATTTTTCATGGCTGGATGCCCCAGGCGGATCGGCAGCGCGGATCCCAGCGCGAGGACTTCTGCTTCTGCCCTTCCTTTTGATCCTCCAGGCATAACCCCGGCGGGCAAAAAAGAATTTGAAGGGGATGCCGCCAGGTGTCAGGGCCCACCCAGTGGCCAGCTTGCTGGCGGTGGCGCCTTATGCCACCGGCCTTGACAACTGGCAAAGCCCCTGTACAATTGCCCAGCTTGCCGAGGGATGCAGGCAGGCCGACGCAGGAGGCCTGGCTACCCTGACCCCCTGACGGACGGACCCGAAAAAGCCCTGGCAGTGAGCGAAGTTTGCTCTCTGCCAGGGCTCTGCTTTTGACCTTGCTGAAGCGGTGTGCCAGCTCTACCGGCACACGGCTGAAGTGCTCTTGACTTACAGAACCCCAGAGACGGACCCAGAAGTTTGAAGGCGGCTGGCCGTAGCCGTGAGAAGACGGGCGCCTTTCCCGGCTGAAGCGGTGCGAGGCCAGACGTGCTCTTGACCTTGCTCTTGATCTTGCTCTTGGACCGGTGCGTCTTTTGCACGGTGCCTTTCGTTTTCTCATTAGCCAGCGAAGGTTATACTGGCCTTCTGCTGCCGAGGCAGCGGTAGGGCAGGCCTGTAGATCAGGTCCAGCGGTTTTAAGGGAGCGAAGGCGGCAGGACACGTCGGTTAAGAAGGATACCCTGTACAGCCCGAAACGATGGGTCTTGACGCGGGAGCGACCCTATTAAATGCCATGCGAAGCATGGCTACCATCCGACCCCAGAGATCGACCCAGCCGTAACTATTACCTAAAAGATCGTTTAGGGAAAGTCGGGCGCTCGGCGTGGTTTTAGGCGTTGTAGTCCGGCCTTAATGGCTTGCCACTATTTCCTAAACCCGACTTTTAGGGAAAGCAAAGCGTTAATTGCGGTGGCAGTGACCTTGAGCTTCATCGGTGCAGCGATCTTCCGCACGGCCGGATCCGGCTTCCGGATCCGCCACGAACCCCATACAAGGCAGCCGGACGTGGACCGTAGAGATCAATCCACAATAGGTGGGTTGCCTGGGCACTATCCCAGTAAACCGTTCCTGGAATCAGCTCCAGGGATTTGCCCTGTGAACACTTCCCCCCATTTCAAAACAGGATATGGGATTTCTCTACTGTTATGATAAAACGCTACAAACAAACACCCAACCCCAGAAACGCAATAACATAAATATTTATAAAAAAACTTTTCAAAACTGCACTTCAATTTGGCCTTTGAAATACCCTTATATAGTGAGACACAAAAACAACACGAAACACGCAGCACACTACGCAACCAAAAACTTAGAGAGAAGGTGACATTATTCACAGAGGAGATATTTACTTTGCAAATTTGTCTGGATCGGTAGGATCAGAGCAGGATGGTGTTAGACCAGTACTCATCATACAGAATGATATTGGGAACAAGTACAGTTCAACAGTGATTGTTGCATGTGTCACAACAAAGAAGAAAGGGAATATGCCTACACATGTTGATATAGAAGGGTGTGGGCTTAAACACAAGTCAGTCATTTTGATGGAACACATTAAGACGATTGATAAAATGAGGTTAATTGGATACACTGGGACAGTTAATTCTGAGAAAATGAGAGAAATTGAACAAGCAACCAAAATATCATTAGGAATGGGAGAGTGTGTAGCGTGAATAATATCAACATAACAGATTTTAATAACATCAGGAAGTTAAAAGAGGTAATTGAGCTTTATGCTGATACTGAGGAGAAAAAGAAGGTTTTAAGCAGAGAAATTCTAACAATGGATGAGGGTACACTTTTTGAGCACTATGAAAATACTATTCGTGAAATGGATAAGGAAACAAACAAGAGGCTCAAAGAGATTGAGGGTAACTCAAAGTCAATGGTAGAGCATATGACAAATA
>JAWSUV010000069.1:5364-13537 GCA_033549305.1 Bacillota bacterium
ATGAGAGCGATTATGGCCTTTGTTGAGCGTCACATCAACAAAGCTGGTGTTGAGACAATGGAGGATCTAAAAGACTTCTTTTCTGCTTCTCATCATGGCTTGTTTGGAGTATGTTTAATTGAAGAGTTATGGTACAACAAGAAGTAATGCTATTTACTAACCAATTCCTTAAACCGGCTTAGCAGGCGCCCCGAAACCCCAGTAAAGTGTGATAGCCTCTCCCAATTATGGGAGAGGTTAGTAATTCTCTTCGCCAGCTCATGCACACTGTCCGACCTTTCAATCTTACCCAACCAGATTTTCGCGGGTATTAATTTCTGTGAAGTTAGAAAAACACAATCTCTGGTAGCTTTAAGGTGCTTGGATGGTGTGGTGTTATCATTATAAAGAGATTCAATGATAAGTGGCTATGCATAAAATAACAAAAGCCCTCTGGCATCAACCAGGTTTTTTTTGCGCCTAGATACTATGATAACCCAGGTCAGGATCTTTCAGATACTAATGTTTCAGACGTAGACCGGAGTCAGCGGCAGGATCCCGGAACAGGGACGTAGTGTCGTGATATAGGCGGAACCATCGTGATCTCCGACCCACCTTTCATAACTCCGGTGGGCAATAAAGAACCTGGGGGGATGCAGACAGGCCGACGCAGGAGGAGGCTTGGCAACCTTTACACCTTGGATTGACCCCAAAAATCCCTGGCAGTGAGCGAAGTTTGCTCTCTGCTGCCAGGGTCCTGCTTGTGACCTTGCTGAAGCGGTGTGCCAGCTCTACCGGCACACGGCTTAAGTGCTCTTGAATTACAGGACCCCAGCACCGGCCCCCAGGGGTTTAAAGGCGGCTGGCCGTAATCGCGGGAAGACGGGCGCCTTTACCTCCTTTGCTGTTGGTCGTGCTACAACAAAGGATAATCTTTGGGGGACAGTGATTCAACTGTCCCTATGATCTTTTAAAGGATTTTCCCTTGATCACGGTAGGGATTTTATTTGATCGCTTTAGGTATTTTTAGTTTATCATTTACACGGTGCGAGGCCAGACGTGGTTTTGAACTTCAGGCTGCGGGGGTGCCTTACCACCGCTGCCTGGCGCTGAGCTTGATCCGGGCTTCGAATCCTGGGGCAGCGGTGTGGCGCTCTTTGCCACACGGCCGACGTTCAACTGGAGTGTGCGGGTGGCCACCAGAGCGAGTGGAGGCGGCTGGTGTATCCGGAAAGGGAGGACCTGTTTTTGGGCCGGACCCGGATCCGACAGACGGCGGAGCGAGCGGTCCTTCAGCCGAGGCACGCGGAGCGTGGTTACCTTGTGTCTTGCAGCTTTTTCATTCTTGAATTGCTGGGGTAGTGCTATACGATTGAATGATATAGCGAATACCAGCAACCGTGCGGCAAAACACCGCACCCTTGCCGGCTTCTTTAAAGCCGAACCCTGGCCACACGCTCGCCAGATGCGCTCGCGAGTGGCGGACAAGGTCGCCACGCTCTGCGTGGCTTTATCCAATGCTCGCTTCGCAGTCGCCGTCGTCGGGGTCGGGCCGCGGTCCCTCCCTGCCTCCTTAAGGCGCCGTTTCGTTCGTTTCCTGTTGTGTCCTGAGTTGCTAGCGATACTTCTTTTGTTTTCGATAATAACTGGGAGCAACGCCATATTTCTTCTTGAAGGATCGGCTAAAATAGGTTGTATCATTAAATCCCACTGCTATGGATATATCTGAAATACTTAAATAAGTGTTTTCAAGGAATCCTTTTGCCGCATCAAGCCGCAGATTTGTAATGTAATCGATAAACGTCAGTCCATAAAATTCTCTAAATTTACGGCAAAAATATGAAGTGCTCACGTTGACCATATTTGCCATTTCATCCACACGTAGATCTTTATGGTAAAACTCCTTGCTAAAAGCTGTGATTTTATTAAACCCTACCCGGATATCATTCTCCGTGAGGAGAACGATTTCGTCATGCAGTTGGATCAAGAAGCGTTGTCCCATTTCTTCAATCTGAGATATTTTGTGAGCTTTTATGATCTCTGTAATGACCTCCGTCAACTGATTGTTGACAAGCGCTGAATTAACTCCCGCATCTGTACAATACTTTGCGATTCTAAATAATAGGCTGGATATTTTTGATTTCAGCGTATCTTGATTGTATATTGCTTCATTAGACGATAATTTGCACATTTTTTTGAAACAGATGATGGTTTCTTCTTTGTTGCTCTTTGAAAAATTTTCAAACAGCTGGTATTCAATGACTTCTATGGTGTCTTTTGGCAGAAAATTCTTAGTGCTGCTATTACATGTGATGACAAAATTTTCACTGTAGAAGAATACTTTGTTGATGAGTTGAAAGGCCTCTTCGTAACCTTTCCACAACTCTCTAACACTTGCATAATCTTGACTTGCTGCAATGGTTGCGGTGTATTGAGAATTGTTCAGGATAGATCTTCGAATAGCATGCGCAATCTTTTTGATGATAAAGTCTTTTTTACTTTTGAATGAGGAAACATCTAGTAATACTATCAGTTTTTCTGTTCCTATGAGCGAAGTTGTGGCAGAGATGTATTTATTCTCCAAAGTTTCTCTCACACAATTCAACAGCTTTCGCTTGGTTATATACCTTTCTTTGTTGTCCATATTCTCACACGTTTTCCAAAAATGGTCGATTGATATCAGTAATACAACATAGCTTTTATCCGTCCCCTTAACTTGGGCCTCAATCTCCTCTTCTCCTCTTATCATTTTAATCCGGGCAGAATTTCCGTAAATGATATCATAAACAACTTCCATCGTCAGCATATCGATCAAAATGCTGTCATTATCATTTGTTTGCATTTGAATCATTTTATTACCAATGAGATCTGTAATGAAGCGATTTTCCACGGATATTCCTCCTGTGTGTGATTATATGCGGATTAGTAGTTCAAAATAATTAAAATATTCAACAATATTGAACATGGTATCTTAAACGCTTATCGCTTAGTATTACATTATGAATATAGAATAGTCGAATAAATCAAACTATTGAGGGGGGATAACTCATTATATGCGCGTTTCATACCGAATTGCAAGCAAGCAAACTGTGGGATCGGTTAGAAAGGATGGTTTGTCATGTCAGGTAAAGTATTTGCTGTATTGATATTGGCTGGTGTCGCATGGGGCACACTGGGAGTTAACGTCATTGGGCCAACCCCACCCCTTGTTTTCGGATGGTTACCAACCTCTGTTATTTCCATTTTTTTAACGGGCATCTATGCTTCTCTTATCAATTGGCTGTACTTTAAAAACTATGGAGGTGAAAACAAGTGACTACAATTGTTGCAACCACTTTGTTTTCAGTTCTGCTAATCAGTGTCGGTATCTATGCAAATAAATTCAACACCAAAACGGAAGACGGTTACTTTTTAGGTGGCAGGAGCATTGGAACATTCGCAACGACCATGACCCTGGTATTTTCCATTTGGAGCACCCTCGCCTTCTATGGTGTTATCGGTGAATCGTACAATAATGGCGTAGGTTCTTTAGGGATTGCGCAGGGGATATTTTGGGGTTCATGTTTACAGGTTTTTATCGCATATCGTCTCTGGACTATGGGAAAAATGTATGGCTTATCAACACCTGGCGATTTTTTTGGCGAGAGATTCTATTCTCCTTTTTTTAAAATTGTTACCTCGGTTGGATTGATTTTTTTCACCATGCCTTATATTGGTATTCAAGTGGCTGGTCTTGGAATAGGTCTGGAAGGGGCAACAGGGATTCCTATGAGGGTTGGCACAATCGTATTTGCTTCAGTATTGCTCCTGTATGTATCGATTGGCGGAATGCGATCTGTGGCTTGGACTGACGCAGTCCAGGGTGTTGTATTTACTGTCGTCGTTCTTGTTGCCTTAATTGTATTGATCTTTTCCATGCCCGAATCACTTGATAGTGTCATGCGCCAGGCAATGGAAGCACGGCCCGGGTTAACTGGATATCCCGGTCCAAACAATGTTTATTCTCCGATGCTCATGTTGCATTTGACAATTACGATCGGTTCTTTTGTTGTCTGGCCCCATATCTTTATCCGGTACTTTATCGCCAAAAAGAAAGAAACCTACCGAACTATCGCCGTTGCATTTCCAATTTATGAAGTCGTTTGTATGGTACCTTTGTTAATTATTGGTATTACCATCATTCCCTATTTGTTTGGCGGCAGTTTAACCCGTCCAGAAGCAGAAATGAGCATTCAAAGAGCTATGCTGACGTTGCCCTATGGTACCTTGCTTGGATCCGGAATATTTCTTGCAGCCTTCTCAGCCGCAATGTCTACTGCAAGTTCGCAGTTATTGGCATGTAGTTCCATGTTTATGCAAGATATATTCAAAAGATTTGTCAAAACCGATATGCCTGAGCAAAAGATCGTATACTATGGAAGAATTGCCATTGCTGTCTTTGTTGTCGTATCCACCACATTCGGGCTCTTAGTTCCAGGTATTTTCAATGTTGTCACAAGGTTTGCAACTCCGGGATATGCACAACTTCTTCCCCCTCTGATTGCTGGCCTGTTTTGGAAAAGGGCGACTAGAGAGGGTGCTATTGCAGGAACCTTGGTAGGGTTTACAGTGTTACTGCTTACATCTCTAGTATGGCCTAATCCCTTGCGTATCACCGCATTGCTCTGGAGTATAAGTGCAAATATCATTGTGCTAGTCATCGTAACATTAATAACACCCAAGCCGCCACAAGAAGTGATCGAAAAATACCACGATGCCATCACTAATGAGATGTTCAAGCGCTCTGAAGAAGTTCAAGCAGAAATGAATGTATCCTAAAGTTTCTAAGAAGTGTGCTCGTAAAAATTATCGGCACCACAATTATGTATGTGCTAGCTAAAAGGAGGCGCTAATAGTGTTCTATGAACCATCAAAAAATAATCATGGCATGGAGAGAAACCCCTTTAAATCCTGTACTGTCCCAAGGGTTATTGGCTGGATTTCGACAAAAAATGAGGATGGAACGGATAATGTTTCCCCATATAGCCAATTTACAAACCTGACGTTTGATCCCCCAATGGTTATGTTTTCTGCTAATCAAAATGTTTTTGGAGACCGCAAAGTGACAGTGAAAAATATTGAGAGAACGGGAGAGTTTGTCTACAATATTGTCCCATATGAATTGAGAGAAGAGATGAATCGATCTTCCATTGCTGAAATACCTGAAGGTGTGACAGATAAGTTTGAATATGCCGGTGTCGGCAGAACAAAATCAGAATTTGTGAACGTTGCCCGAGTGGCAGAATCTCCAATTCAATATGAGTGTAAGTATGTTCAAACGATACGGCTGCCAGGAAATGATACATTGGCTACGATTGATCTTATTATCGGCGAAGTGATTGGGATTCACATTTCAGATGAGTTTATAACCGCAGAAGGCAAGGTTGATTTAGGGAGAATACAACCAGTAGCGAGACTCGGTTATTTTGACTTCACTGTCATCAACAACTCTTTTGAAATGAAACCTCCACAGATCAGCCCAGAGAAACAAACATTGGTAGATAAGGGATTAGAAGGAAAGGTCTAGATCAATGACCGAAAAGAATGCCGCTATGACTTCTATTCCATAATTCTTTGGATCTTTAGACCGAAAAAAATTCATATTAAACATAAAAAAACACGGAAGATGAAAAGGGAATTTCTTTGAATATAACAAGAAGTTCCTTTTCTTTTTGGCTCTGTCACTACTAATGGTTGATTTTTGCAGACATCAATCAGAAACGTTGATATTACTGGATTTAACATCCTGCTAAAAACACATGCTTGTAAATTGACAGTTTTTGTCATGGTGATTTGCAAACTTTTAAAGAAAACTTCTGCAATTTCAACCATCTATAGTGATAGAGCCTTCTTTTTCATCATTTTCCTGCCTGCCGAGGGATGCAGACAGGCCGACGCAGGAGGCCTGGCAACTCCGACCCCCTTGGACGGACCCCCAAAAGCCCTGCTTTTGACCTTGCTAAAGCGGTGTGTCAGCTCTACTGGGTATTCTTTCGCGATAGATCCACTAGTGTGACAAAATAAAGCCACTTTGTTCATGAAACAGAGCCACTCTGGTCATGGTGAGGGCCATCTGGGGTTATTAAGGGCGCGTAGTGCCGGAAGTGCTATTCCCGGAGGTCGTGGCCGCGAAGCAGCATCCATCTACATCCAAATGCAGCAAAGGGCGGGTAACGGCCCCAAAGGGCGGGGCCTCTATGCGAGCCGGGCTCCTTGTAAAGGCAAAGCAAACTGCGCTTTGCCGGCGCCCTCTCGCATCTGGCTGGTCAAATGCCTGCTTGTTTCAATGAGTTCTTCTATGAAAGAACTCAGGATCATCTTGGGGATGGCTCTTGTAATCATCCTAATGGCTCTATTTGATGCACAAGGTGGATCAAAAGCATCATATCAGTGGCTCATTTTGATCGGCATAAACATCTACCGGTACACGGCTGAAGTGCTCTTGATCTTGACTTGCAGGGCCGTCAGCGCCGGACCCAGGAATTTGAAAGCGGCTGGCCGTAGTCGTGAGATGACGGGAGCCTTTCCCGGCTAAAGCGGTGCGAAGCCAGACGTGCTCTTGACCTTCAGGACCCTCAGCGCTGGACCCAGCCCCACACTGTTACCTAAATGCTCCTTTAGGGCAAGCCGGCGGGGAAGCCCTCTCTTGGGCTGTATTCGCCGGCGGTAGTTGCGCAGCCACTATGCCCTAAAGACGGTATTTAGGGAAAGCGCAGCGTCAGTTGGGGGCGGCAGCTGATCTTCAGGCTGCGGTGGCGTCTTACCGCCGCTGCCTGGCGGTGAGTTTGATCAGGACCTGGAAGCCCAAGGCAGTGGTGTGGCGCTCTTTGCCGCACGGCTGCCATTCACCTGAAGTGTGCGGGTGGCCACCAGAGCGAGTGTAGTCGGCTGGAGGATCCGAGAGGTAAGGACCTGTTCTTGGGCCTGACCCCGGATCCGGCAGACGGCGGAGCGAGCGGATCCAAACGAGGCACGCGGAGCGTGGTCACCTTGTCACCTGGATTCCCGCCCACTCATAACGAGACAGGCGGGTCAATCCCCAGCGCCTGGTAGAGCTCTTTCTGCTTCTCCAATATTTCACCAACCCGGAGCTTCTTGCCTGGCACCTCAAAACATTCAATGACATCCAGTTTGTCCAGGACGCCCTGGAGGGTGTCCTTCTTGAACAGCTTGGCATCCTGCATTTGTTTCTTGATGTAAGACAGGTAAATGAGGGCAATGAACTCCACAAAGAGTTTTCCGTCCAGGCTTTGTTCAGAGGATACCAGGGTACGACGTAGGTTGAGCCGTTCTTTCAGGTTACCAAAGGCCTTTTCCACCAGGTCTTTGTTCCGGTAAATCTCCAGGGCGGTGATGGCATCCATGGCCTGGTTGGTCAGGAGGCAAAAGAACCCCAAGTACTTCTTGGCCTCACCCACAGCTTCTTTTTTGACAATGGCTGTTGTTCCCCGTTTGGGCGTGGTCTTGATGACAAAGTACTTTTTGTACTGGCTCTCATGCTCCGAGTTGCGTGTGCCGGATTCCAGTTCCTGTTTTAGATTCATCAGCTTTCTGTCAAAGGCTTTTTCTTCTTCAGCGGCTTTGTCGATGTTGTAGTAATAGTGGATGTACACCCGCCGGTTGGCCTTGATGGTGTCTTTCTTGTGGGGCCGCTCCTGGCTGTACTGCCACTGGGCGGGTACGGTGTGGTGGTAGAGTTCGTAGGTGTCATTGTAATGCTCAAAGCTTCTGAAGTGGGGATAGATGTCTTCCAGGTTGTGTTTCATAAAGTTCAGGGACATCTTGCCGGCGATGAGGAATTTCACATGGTCCTTCAGCAAGGCGTTGATGTTGTCTTCACTGTAGAAGCCCCGGTCCATCACCAGTTTGACTTTCTTAAGGCCAAGGTCTTCCAGGTCCGTCAGAAGGTGTTTGACGGTCTTTGAATCCGGGATGTTGCCTGCCAGTTTACGGTAGTAAAAAGGAAGATTCGAGGTTTCTCCATACACCAGGGCCAGGTTGATCTGGGGCAGTTTGTCATCTTCCTTGTTTTTGCCATACTGCACCTGCTTGAGCCCTTCTGAGTAACTGGAAATGGAGGTGATGTCATAGGCCCAGAATTCCTTTTCTGCCCGCCGTTCTCCCTGGAGACTAAAGAACCGATGCCGCTCTTCAT
>JAWSUV010000070.1:0-13216 GCA_033549305.1 Bacillota bacterium
GCATATAGACTGGGTTGGTTGGCTTCAGTTTGGATAACTTGTAAACTCACGCTAGAGGACAATTTTAACAGCAGGCAGCTCAGACGAATCGTTCGTTCTGAAGCTGCTTTTTTCATTCAGAACAGATAAAGAGAGACTAAGTAATTGGAAAAGTATAATTTTTAAAATAAAATGGCCACTTGTACTGGACAATATTTTAACAAAGCAGTACAATAGCTTATAGAGATTAATCGAAGTAAGGAGGGTCGATATGACACGAAAAACAGGTGGATTCATTCTATTTGCAGCAACCAGTTTTGCCTTTCTGGGTACAACCATTGTCCGCCAGGAACAGATGCTGCACGCACTGATTGCCATTATTCTGATTGGATTTGCAGGGGTAGCATTGAAAGATCACTTTAAGGAACTGAAAGGGTAGGAGGAGCCAATATGGATAAAGCAAAAATGCAGACCATGGCCTGTGCCATTGCAGGTGTCATGATTACCTGGTTTATCAACCACCAGATGGGATACGGCGCCATCATTGCCAATGGCATGGTAGGTGTTGTCGCTGCTGCCCTGCTGCCGGCACCCCTGGCGGGAGCCACTTATACAGCTTCTTTCGTAGGCATGTCCGGATTGGGTGTGATTCCGTCTCTCTTTGGAGCGCTGATTGGCGGGATCGTTGTCGGATTGGTGATTGTATTGACACCCGAAATTTATGCGGGGATTGGCGGGAAAGGCGGGACTACCGCTGCCCTTTCAGGACACATTACTCGTGCCATTATGAATTTGTTCACTTAAGGAGGAAAACCATGGATGCAATCATCATATTAATCGTATCAGCCCTGGCGGGCATGGCAGCTTTTTACATTTCGATCGTTATGGGCAAAGGTGGTGTCTTTGGATCTGCAGTTGTCACACTAACAGCGGGGGTCTTGTTCCGATACCTTGAAATGGAAGGACTGATCACCATCACTGGACTGGCTGTCGTCGCAACAACTGCCAGTTATGCCGGGATGGTTGCACAGAAGAATGTGGAGAATCTGAAAGAAATGGCTGTTGTCGGTTTGATTTCCGGCGCATTGTATATTGCAGGTGGCAATGTGTTTGTAGGCGTTGGCGGACGACTTGGAACCATTGCAGCCATTGCCTGTTTTGCCTGGATTGGGTTTAAAAAGATCACCGGCAAGGGGTTCTCATCAGTGAAAGCACATTATTAATCAACCATATTGCACATATTTACCTTAACCCTCTCGAGGCAGCAGGAACAGCCATTATTAAAAATGAAACTGTTTCTACGGCCGTTTTCTGATCATAAGAATACGGACAGGTGTCATACAGAGCTGAGTTTTCTGATTTTCACGGGAAAACTCTTTTCTTTTTGTATCCCATAGATTCATGTGATATACTGAGATGTGGCAATTAATGGTTACAGATGACAATCAAGAACGGATTGAGGTGGTTATTGTGCCTAAATATGTTGGTGATTCATGGAAGGTTTTCATGATTCCATTTACACTGCTGATGGCGTTTTGGCTGATATTATCCCCCAACATTACACAACAGTCTGTTTTTATCGGGCTGGTTGTCAGTTTTCTAGTGGTGATGTACTCCCGTGACATCCTTTTCGACTCAACGGAGATGCCATTATATCAAATGAGTCATTTGATGAATATGCTCCACTTTGTCGGGATCCTGCTGATTGAAATTGTGAAAGCAAACATCGACGTGGCTAAAATTGTTTTGAATCCAGCACTGCCAATACAACCCCAGTTTATCAGAGTACCTATGATGCTGAAAAATGATATTAATAAAGTCATTTATGGTAATTCGGTAACCTTAACACCCGGAACGTTGACGGTGGATTTGACTGAAGAATATTTTGTAATCCATGCGTTGACGGATGAGGCCGCTGCAGCGATGAACAACAGTTTTATTGAACAGTGGGTTCTTAGACTGGAGGAATCGGACCTATGAATACAGCGTTCACCGGGACGGCTGTTTTTCTCGCTTTATTGTCATTCATGTGTCTTTACCGGGCTTATGCAGGGCCGACAGCCGCAGATCGTGTAGTGGCCATAAACGTGATCACCACAAAGATTGCAATGTTGATTGTACTGCTGTCCATCATTACCGGACAGGAAATATTTGTCGATGTCGCATTGATTTATGCGATGATGGGTTTTATTGCCACCATTTGTGTATCCAAGTATATTGAAAAAGGCAAACTATATTAAGGGCATTCATCAGGGTGTAAAGGAGCGGTGGAATGTTTGTGCAATTGTTGATTTTTTTGTTGCTTGCAGGAGGATCGTTCTTTTTTCTGGTGGGAACTATCGGGTTAATCCGACTACCAGATGCTTTCTCCCGCATGCATGCCACAACTAAGTGCGATACACTGGGTGCCGGATTAATTCTGATGGGTTTAATCCTGCATCAGGGATTACATATGATCAGTTTGAAACTGCTGGTGATCATGGCCTTCATCATGCTCACAAATCCAACGGCTGCGCATATCATTGCAAAAGCAGCCTATTATTCGCAGAACCTGTCATCAAAGGTGAAATCTCTGCCAAAGGAGTGATGATGGATGCAGCTCTTAAATGTCATCCTGGTGGTTTTTCTTATTCTATGCGCCATTGCGGTTGAACGTACAAGGGACTTATTGAGTGCGGTGATTATTTTCGCTGCCTATAGTCTGGTGATGGCTGTGCTGTGGCTTCTCCTGAGATCACCTGATGTGGCCATGACGGAGGCAGCTATTGGAGCCGGCGTCACGACAATAATGTTTGTTGCGGTGATCAGCAGAACCAGGAGGATGGAAAAATGAAAAATCTGTTTATCGTTGTCGCGCTGGGCGGTTTGCTGCTGATTATGATATCGAGCTATATGGAAATGCCACCAATGGGAAACCCGGAAAATCCCTCATACAATGAAGTGGCACAGTATTATCTGACCAGGTCATTGGAAGAGACAAGGGCTCCCAACGTAATCGCAGACATCATTATGGATTACCGGGCACTGGATACACTTGGAGAGGCCACGGTACTGTTCACATCCATTGCGGCAGTGCTGACGGTTCTTGTCGGCAAAGACAAAAAACCTCATGGAGAGGAAGATTCCCATCATGGATGACATCATTGTCAAAAACATCAGCCGCATGATCATTCCCTTTATACAGTTATATGGGATCTTTGTGATTTTTCACGGGCATTTGTCTCCAGGAGGCGGATTTCCCGGCGGCGCCATCCTCGGTGCCAGTATCATATTGTATACACTGGCTTTCGGCGCTCATCGGGGACACAAAAAAATGCCCCATCATGTTTCGAAAAAATTGGAAAGCGGTGCTATCCTATGGTATATACTGCTTGGCATGGTGGGCATCTGGACGGGCCATCATTTTTTAACCAATCAGGCAGCCGGCTTTTTTATGGGAGAACCGGGTCAAATACTGAGTGCTGGATTTATCCCGCTGATTACCATCGCCATCGGGATCAAGGTGGGCAGCACGATCATCACGCTGTTTCATACCATGATTGAGGAGGAGCATGAATCTTGAGCATGGAATTCATTTTTCGAAACATAAACTATATTGGCTCCTCATTCCTCTTTGTCATTGGGCTGTATACCGTTTTAACGCATCCCAACCTGATCAAGAAAATCATCGGCATTAATATTATGGAAACATCGGTTTTTTTGTTGTTTGTTTCCATCGGCTTTATTCAGGGAGGTAGAGCACCCATCCTGCACCTGGATGGAACACCGGATGTTTATGTGAATCCGCTGCCTTCGGCATTGATTTTGACAGGCATTGTCGTAGCTGTCAGTATTACTGTGTATGCACTGAGCATGATCATTAAAATCTATGACGCCTACGGGACAATCGAACTGGATGAGATTATGCAGATAAGGAGTGAAGAGGCCAATGATTAGCATTCATCTGCCTGTCTATGTCCTGATTCTGCTGCTGGGGACGGCACTGATTATTCCATTGCTTGATCGGTTAACAAACCTGGAAATCAAGATCTTCTTGTCGTATTCCGCTGTCATCGCGACACTGTTTACTCTTTCGACGTTAGTGCACGTGCTTCAAAACGGTGCATATGTTTATCAATTTGGTCTATGGTCTCCCAATGTTGGTGTCGAATTTATCGTCGATGAATTCTCCGCAGCGATGAATGTGCTTGTCATGGTATTGTCCACACTAATCCTGTTTTATTCTTTCCGAGATATGGAGCATGAAATACAACCGGATCTGGTGGCAGGCTATTATACATTGATCTTTTTGATGCTTTTCTCGATGGTCGGCATGATCCTGACCAATGACTTATTTAACTTATATGTTTTTATGGAAATTTTATCCCTCACATCCTGCGGCATTGTATCGATTAAGCGCAAAAAAGAAAACCTGATGGCCAGTCTTAAATACCTGATGCTGGGGACCATCGGTTCCGTTTCTATTTTACTTGGAATTGCTTTTCTGTACATGGTCACCGGAACGCTGAACATGACGCTGAATTATGATCTGATTCAGGCTGCCTGGGAAACGTATCCCCGGAATATTCTTGTCGCCCTTGGTTTTATCCTGACTGGCTTTGGGATAAAAGCGGCTGTTTTCCCGCTGCACACCTGGCTGCCGGATGCTCATTCAACAGCTCCTACACCCTCCAGTGCTCTGCTTTCCGGGCTGGTTGTCAAAATATACATATTTGGAGCCATTAAGCTGCTTTTTCGCGTCATTGGCATGGATATCATCACCCGGGTGGATATCCCGCTTTTTATTACTTATTTTGCTGTCACCGGTATGCTCATGGGATCCATCTTCGCCATCGGCCAAACGGATATCAAGCGGATCCTGGCCTATTCAAGTGTGGCGCAAATTGGTTATATTGTTTTGGGAGTCGGATTGGCGACTGAACGGGGATTGTCAGTGGCATTGTTTCATGTGGTGACCCATGCGCTGATGAAATCTGCTCTTTTTCTGAGTGCCGGTGCAGTCATTTACCAGACGGGGAAACGGAATGTGAAAGACCTGGGAGGGATTGGGTACCAGATGCCCATTACCATGTCCGTTTTTACGGTTGGGGCACTTGGGATGATAGGCATTCCGGGAATTAATGGGTTTATGAGCAAATGGTATCTGAGTTTTGCGGTGCTGGAAGCAGGGCGGCCTCTGATCCTGCTGGTCATTCTGCTCAGCAGTTTTCTCAATGCCATTTATTATCTGCCCATTATTATCAGCGCTTTTTTACGTGAAAGCACGGATCGCGAAAACATCCTGGTTAAAGATGAGCTGCCGATGATGATGACCGCTCCCATGGTCATCATTGCGGGATTATGTATTCTGTTTGGATTCTTCCCTCAATTGATCATGGGAATCATCGAACAAGCCATGCTGACTTTTTTATAGTGCATTAATTGGATAAATGCATTTCAATGCTCATTCGAATAACAAGTGCACATTTCGATGATGGAGGCGTATCTGAATGGTTTCTGAAGATTCGACAAATCAGGTGAAATCATCCGGTAAGCATGGGCGGCCGCTGAATCGCTGGTATCAACGGGTTCTGAACTATTTTTGCATCAGTTGCATTATCATGTTTACCATTTCCCTGGTCCTGGTGGGTGTGTTTATTGTCATGGTCCAGGGAAGAACAGCAGGCGGCATCGATTCAACCGCATCCGGCCTATTTGCCTTATTGTATCGGCTTTTGCAACCCCTGACAACCTATGCCTACCTGCCCTTATTAACTATTTTTCTTCCTCTTGTGGGGGGACCTATTGAAGCATTTATTGGAAAACGGTCAGAAAGCTTACGGGATTTCACGGTTGTTTTCTCCACTTTCGGGACTTTTGTTCTCATTCTTGCCATGTACCCGCAGGTCGCCGATGGCGGTATTATTAACTCCATTCCTGGCGTTTTTGGATATGGCCTTCATTTCAAAGTGGACATGCTCAGCTATATCATGGTAAGTACAGCGGGAATCCTTTGGCTGATGGTTAGCATATATGCTCATGAATACATGGGAATGGAGCATCACCGTGACCGCTTTTATCTGTTTATGTCAATCACTTTTGGCGGCGTTCTGGGTACAGTCATGGCTTCGGATATTCTGACCATGTTTTTGTTTTTCGAGCTAATGACTTTCGCATCATACCTCCTGGTAGCGCATAACCAATCCCCGGATTCGATTCTTGCCGGCAACAATTACATCTACATGGGTGTTGGCGGCGGACTCTCGGTTCTGGTGGGCATGATACTGCTGCTCTTTAATACCAATCATCTTGATTTTGTTTTTTTGGCGACTGAGTTGAGTGAGTTAGGCTGGATGCAGTACTTGATTTCAGGGCTTTTTATTGTTGGATTTGGAGTTAAAGCGGGGATGCTGCCATTGCATATCTGGCTTCCAAAAGCACATCCGGTGGCGCCAACACCGGCCAGTGCGCTCCTTTCAGGATTGCTGATTAAAATTGGAGCCTACGGATTGCTGCGCATCACTACCAGTTTTTACATGCCCGCAACTGAACTGATCACAGATAAAACAGATCCGCTGTGGATGCTATCCAGGAATATGGGCGTCGTGATGATCTGGATTGGAATCATTACCATGGCGGTTGGAGTATTCATGGCGCTTCAGCAGGGGAATATGAAAAAAATGCTGGCATACCACAGCATCAGCCAGATGGGGTATATTGTCATGGGGATTGGTGTAGCCTCCTACCTGGGCTACATCGGTGCGATGGGTTTTGCAGGCAGCATCTACCACACGATCAACCATGCCTTCTTTAAAGCACTTCTCTTTATGGTGGTGGGCGTCATCTATGTACGCACACATGAGCTGGACATGTACAAGCTGGGAGGGTTATGGCGGCAGATGCCGTTTACCGCCTTCGTTTGCCTGGTCGCAGCACTTGGAATCACAGGGATGCCCCTCTTTAACGGATTCGCCAGCAAGTCGATTTTGCATCATGCCATCGTTGAATCCTATGAGTATGGGCACCCGTCATTCCGCTATGCAGAAATTATTTTTACCATTGTCAGCGGCGGAACGGTTTGCTCTTTTATTAAGTTGATATCGTATGCATTCCTGGGAGAATGCCCTGAAAGATTCCAGAGCCTGTCGAAGGACGGCAACGGTATGATGCAGATGGCCATGGGTGGATTGGCTCTGTTGATCGTAGGGATAGGACTGGCCCCCGGGTTTATCATGAATCAGTTTATCATTCCGGCGGCGGCTGGATTTACCTATGATCCGTATTTTATTAATAAATACCTGGTAGATATGAACTTTTTTAACGTAAAAGATCTAATGGCCATGGTGCCTGTCTATCTTTTAGGATTCGGCATATTTTTTGTCGGAAAGAAGTTTGATTTATTTCATCTGCACATGCCCCAATGGATGGATTTTGAATTCGTTCTCTATAAACCTGTTTATAAGAATGTTATGCGTTTTTCGCGTGGTGTTACCTCGCATTATGAAATGCGCACGAATAGCGCCGATGTATACATCTATGCCATGATTCTGGTCGCCAGCCTATTCTTTCTGGCCATTTACCTGCGGTAGCCTTCCGGTCTGATGAAAGGAGTAAGACAATGAATTTGGCACGAATTATTATTCAAATTGGATTGCCCTTTCTGGTGGTCTCTTTCATTGCACTGGAAGTGCTGATCCTGCCGCTGTTGGTAGAAGAACATCAGAGGGTGCGGCGTAATGCGGTGAAAGTGTTTATTCTGCTCACCACCGGTATGTTTTTGCTGACCTATCATGAAATCCTGCGGGAACCGATTCTATATCGAATAGGGGGCATTTTTGATTACGGCATCTTTTTTAAGATCGACCTGCTGAATTTCCCGCTGCTGATTCTTGCCGGACTTCTTTGGCTCCTGATCAGCTTTTACAGCCGGGAAGATATCCATTACCTGTTCTATACGGTCACCTACATTGCGACGATTGGTTCACTGCTGGCAGGTGATTTGCTGACTTTCTTTCTCTTCTTCGAGGTGATGACGTTTGCATCCTATGCCCTGATGGTCTACCACCGTGGTGAAGAACAGTTGGAAGCAGGATTTGTATACATTTACATGGGAATTATCGGCGGATTGTTCATACTCAGTGGAATTATCATGCTTTCTGCATACACCGGCACTTTTCAGTGGGCCAATCTTGCAGTCCGTTTCAGTGAACTGGGAATAATCAAATATTTTATCGGATTCTTTTTCATTGTGGGCTTTGGCCTGAAGGCCGGGATGTTTCCCTTTCATTTTTGGATCCCCAGAATCTATGCTGGTGCACCAATTGCCATCACTGCCCTTTCTTCGGGCGTTCTCATTAAAGTAGCCGCTTACGGAATGCTGAAAATCATGGCGGTCATTTTTTCGGTGGACATCAGCCGTGGTCTTCAGTTTTATCCGATGCTCTGGCAAGTGTCAGAACGCATTGGATTTGTGGTGATCTGGATGGGGATCATCACGATGGTAGTAGGCGTTTTTATGGCACTGCAGCAGGGCAGCACTAAAAAAATGCTGGCTTATCACAGCATCAGCCAGATGGGATATGTGATTATGGGAATCGGTGTTGCCGGGTATTTAGGATACATCGGACCGATGGGATACGTGGGAAGCCTTTACCACATGCTGAATCACTCCCTTTTTAAAGTGATGCTCTTCATGGTGGCGGGTGCTGTTTTGTACCAGACAGGTGAAACCGATATGTACAATATGGGAGGTCTCTGGAAAAAAATGCCGGTAACGGCGGCATTGTGCTTCGTTGCTGTGATGGGAATCACCGGCATGCCGGGATTCAATGGTTATGCCAGCAAGACTGTGCTGCATCATGCGATCGAAGAAGCATTTTTATATGGACATCCATCTTTTAAATATGCGGAATGGATTTTCACGGTTGTGAGTGCTGGTACTGTTTGCTCTTTTATCAAGTTTTATTATTATATTTTTCTGCGCCATCAAACAGGCGATTTTGGCAGGGATGCAAAAGACTCCCCGCATATGACTGCTGTGATGGGCGTACTGGCTGCTCTGATCATTCTGATCGGCGTCTTCCCCAACTGGCTTCCCAACAGCGTCCTGATCCCTGCTGCCATGGATTCTTCCTACGACCAGGGATTCATCGGGTATTATCTGTCAGAAATGAATTTTTGGAATCTCAAGGATTTGGGAGGGATGGTGATCGTCTACATTCTTGGATTTGTCATGTTTATTGTGGGTTACCGTTTTCACCTGTTCCACCTTAAGCTGCCTGGATGGCTGAATGCAGAGAAGTATATTTACACACCGGTGACAATGGTGTGTGAAAAATTTCCGGAGTTTTGTGTCGCCAGGTATGAAAAACCGATTATTTTTGGAGATACATTGATTTATGCTATTATTCTCAGCATCATTATGGGCGCCTTGGTGATTACTCGATTATTTATGTAATCGACAGAATTGAAATTTATCAGAAAATACATTTTATGGATGTATGATTTTAGGAAGGAAAAGAGTGAAATGATGATCATCGCAACAGGCATCGATCTCATTGAAATTGAACGAATACAGCAGGCCATGAACCGGTCCCCCCGTTTTTTGGATCGTATTATGACGGAAAATGAGAAGGAACAGCTTCTGCGTAAAGACATGCGGGCTTCATCGGCCGCCGGCAGTTTTGCAGCGAAAGAGGCTGTCAGCAAAGTGCTGGGAACAGGGATCGGCGAAATCGCCTGGCGTGAAATCGAAATTCTCAATGACGGGAATGGTGCTCCTCATGTTGTTTTGCATGGGAAAGCCCGACTGGTTGCTGAAAGGCTGGGGATCAACCATATTCTCGTCAGCATAACACATGACAGACATGTTGCCATGGCCAGTGCACTTGGACAACAAATCAACCGGAAAGAAGGATGAGGATATGCAGCCTGATCAAGTACATCGTCCACTATGGGCGGAAATTCACCTGGATCACCTGACGCACAATCTAATGGAGATTCGAAATCATATTCGGTCTGGAACTGCCATTTGCGCCGTTATTAAAGCCAATGGATATGGCCACGGATCACTGGTGCTTGCCCGTGAATTGGAGCGAATCGGAGTTGAGCATCTTGCTGTGGCAACACTGAACGAAGCAATGGAGTTGCGCCAGTGTGGCTGTCAGATGCCGATTCTGGTTTTAGGGTATACACCTGTCGAAAAGGCTTCACTGGTGATTGAACTGGAGGTGAAGCAGACGATCTATACTCTCGACCAGGCGAAAGCGTTTTCTGCAGCTGCGGAAGGGATGGAAAAGTCGGCCTGCCTCCATCTTAAGATTGATACGGGCATGTCACGGCTGGGATTCCAGCCGACACAGCAGTCGGTGGATGAGATTGTTGAAATGTTTGGTTACCCGGGGTTGCAGATCGAAGGGATTTACACCCACTACGCGACAGCCGATGAAGCCGATAAGTCGGAAACAATGAAACAGCTTGACAAATATCATTGGATGATCAAAGCGTTAGATGACCGCAGTTGTTTCTTTCCAGTTAAGCATACGGCCAACAGTGCCGGAATCATCGACCATCCTCAAACTCACTTCGATATGGTGCGAGCCGGTATTATGATGTACGGACTTTATCCGTCAGAGGAAATGAACCATTCATCCATTCGACTGAAGCGTGTCATGTCACTGAAAACCCGTGTTGCACACGTGAAGGAAATCACTCCAGGAACTGGTGTCAGCTACGGTCTGACATTCCGGGCGGCCAGGCCAACGTTTATTGCGACACTTCCGGTGGGCTATGCGGACGGTTATACCCGTTTATTGGGCGGCCGGGCAGAAGTATCCATCAATGGAAACAAAGTACCAGTGGTGGGGCGGATTTGTATGGATCAGTGCATGGTGGATGTCACCGGGTTGGATGTGAAACAGGGAGACGAGGTAATCCTGTATGCATTGACTCCGGAAAAGGGTGACACGGTAGATGATGTGGCCAGGAAACTGGGGACCATCAATTACGAAATTACCTGTATGATCAGCCGGCGTGTGCCCCGTGTATACCTGAGAAACGAACAGGTTGTGGAGGTATGGGACCCGTTACTGGCACAGCAATGATTCGCATTGAAGGATGATAATCCCTGCGGTTGACAGGTTCAAACCCATTCGGTATAATAACGTCAACAAACAACAATGCTGCGGAGGTGACCTATGAAAAAACAGGAAAAAGAAGTGACCATTCGTCTGCCGGAAAACCTGCTGAAAGAGATCGACGTTTACAGTCACTTGGAGAACAAGAATCTTAACCAGTTTATTCAGGAAGCCATGCAACATCTTATTTGCGAACGGAATCGATGTAAAATGCATGAAAATATGCGGATTGGCTACGAAGAGATGGGTTCAATCAATCTGGCACTGGCAGAAATGGGAGTCTGTATTGAAAGAGCTCTCTTGGAAGACTATGAAATTTGCTGTCCTGAGTGGAAAGAGAAATCATGGTGAAACGTGGAGAGATCTATTATGCCGACCTGAGTCCTGCTGTGGGCTCTGAGCAGGGCGGCATCAGACCTGTTCTCATCGTGCAGAATGATATCGGCAATAAATACAGTCCGACAGTGATTGTGGCAGCCATCACGACACAAATTAACAAAGCCAAGCTGCCGACTCATATCGAAGTGAAAGCGCCTGAGTATGGATTGGTGAAGGATTCCGTCATCCTGCTGGAGCAGATCCGTACACTGGACAAAAAAAGACTGCAGCAGCGTTTGGGGCAGATTGATGATCAAATGATGGAACAGATTAATCAGGCAATGCTCATCAGTCTTGGACTGATAGAATTCTAAGGCTTAAGTATCCCTTAAGCCTTTTTTGCAGGGAAAAATAATGGATCGGGGCGGTTATTCATGAGGCATCATTTGGAAAGAATCTTGATGATCCTGATCATCATCAGTATCATATCCGGAAGTATTGTCCTTTATCAGCGTGTTCAGGCCGAAAAGCAACTGGATAAGGTTGATATGTATATTGATTATTTTGAGGTCAATGAACTGGCCCGTCAGTCAGAGCATGACATAGACTGGTGGCTTCGTTTCTTTGAGCAGCAGGGTGCGACCCATGTGGTGTTAGAGGAGGAAAGCCTCGGATTATTACGTCAGGCACTGAAACCACTCCGGGTCGAAGTTGGTCAGGATATTCTTAAAGAGTGGAACTGGCAGCATGCTGCCCCTTCGGTCCTGTCCGTGTACCATGAAACAGTCGGCATCAGTGATTATGATGTGGTTATCATGACAGAAGATAATGCCTTGTACAGCCAAATTTCTTCCGGCATTCGCAGCCGCTATGAGCCGGAACGATTCACATTGAGGCCTGGGGATGATGGATCTGTCATCATTCTCCATGGATCCATTAAAGATGCTGTTTACAGCCCTCCAGCTGATTTGACCGATTTTGAAGGTGGAAACTACTTTCGGGAAAAACGCCTGCATTCCTCCCAGTTGAGCCGTCTGGGACTTGGATTTGATGTGGAAAAAATTAATCGCATTCAACTGGCCGGTCTACGGGTGATGCCCAGACCTTTCAGTTACAGTGACTGGGGAGGGGAAATGTATCTCCGCGGGTATCTTCAGGATCTGGAGAAATGGAATATGATTCCTGACGTTCTGTTTTTTGGCGGGAAGCAACTGCCAGGATCAGACGATGACAGTATGGGGCTGCTGGAACATTTTATGGAAGAACAGGGAGTCAAAGTAGGGTTGGTGGAAACGTCTTTTCAGCGGGAACACCTTGAACAGGATGGGATTGAAGAGCTGACAGCATTGCTTGATTATCAGGCAGTGAGGATATTCAATGTCTGGCCTTTTGTGCAGGAACGATACCGCTTTTACCACTATGAGGGTGCGGAAGAAATTGAAAACACGCTATATCGTGCGGTGACTGAACGAAATATCCGGATGATTTACTTTAAGCCGTTTAAAGAAAGCGCTACGGTCTATGTAACGGACCCTGCAGAATACCAGCGGATCTTTGACCGTTTTGAAGGACGTATTGCACGTCACGGGCTTCAATTGGGCAGTGCCTCTGTCTTTCCTGAAACCCACCCGGGAATACTGTGGCAGCTTCTCATGATTCTCGGTATAATGGCTGCAGGCGTTCTTTTTATCAAAAAAATTCTGCCAATCCCAGATCAATGGTGCTGGGTGTTGCTGGCAGTTACCATCATTCCGATAATGGGACTTATGCTGGTGCAGCCTGACTGGGGGGAAAAACTCGCAGCG
>JAWSUV010000071.1:0-13067 GCA_033549305.1 Bacillota bacterium
GGGACGGGCAAACGCCTTTCGGGCATTGCGGCAGCTGCGACTCAGTTCTTCCGGCGACAGGTTTTTGGGCTGGAAGGCCAGCTCGCCGTAGTGGTAATCCTCCTCCAGCCACCATTTATCATACAGCAGGCGGTTTTCCCATTTCAGTCGGTCATACAGGGCCGTTCCCGGAAAAGGCAGCAAATGATTGAAAGCAGCTGTATAGAAGTGGTGTTTTCGAGCAAATTTCACCGTATTTTCAATGCTTTGGCGGGTGTCTCCGTCATAACCCAGCACAAAAGTGGCATAAATGCCGATACCGGCGGCGTGAATCCTTTCCACCAGCTCATCCACTTCTCCCAGGGCCTGGCTCCAGGACTTGTTCATCTGCTTCAGGTTTTCCTCCTCCAGCGATTCGAAACCGATGAGGATCAGCTCGCAGCCGCTGGCTTTCATGGTTTTCAGCAGTTCCGGATCCCGGGCCATGGAGAGGGTCCCCTGTCCGGACCATTTGATGCCCAGGGGTGTCATGGCGTGGAACAGTTCCCTGGCATGGCCGAGATCCGCCACCAGATTGTCATCCACCAGAAAATGATACTTGTTGGTGCTGTGACGCATGTCCGCCAGGATGTTCTCCACACTTCGCTTGAAATAACGGCAATGATAATAGCTGGCAATGGCGCAGAATTCGCAGGCGTGGCGGCAGCCCCGGCCTGTCTCCACCAGTGAGATGGGCAGGTATTTTCTGCCGGCGAAAATGCGTTTGTCCGGCAGAACACCGGTGAAGCCCACATCACCCCTGTAGAGGCGCTTCAGCCGCTGCTGGCGGGCATCCTCCACCATCTCGCCCCACACCATTTCCGCGTTACCAAGAATCAGGCTGTCGGCATAAACTTCCGCTTCTTCCGGAATCAGGGTGACATGATACCCGCCCATCACCACGGGAATGCCCCGCGCCCGAAATGCCGCAGCGATCTGGTAACTCCGCTTGGCGGTATAGGTTTCCACGGTGATGGCCACCAGATCTGTTTCCGTCTCATAGTTAATGAGTTCCATGCGATCGTCAAAGAATTCCGTTTCCACCGATGCCGGAGTCAGAGACTGGAGCACGGCAATGGTCAGTGGCTCCATTTTCCAGGTGCCGATGTATTTTTGTCCCGGCTTTTTGCCGATGGCCGGCAGAATAAAGGTGATTTTCATGTCAGCCTCCGTTAATCACCGGAATGTCACTGTTGTCCGTCATGACCTCCCGGGTGAATGCAGCAAATTTGTTGGCATAGGTGCGGTAACCCCCGTTCACCGGCAGGGATATCCAGGGGCTGTTGGTGAAAGGCGCCAGGCGCTTCAGAATGGAGCTTACGGTGTAGGTTTCCCTCCAGGCCCACTCCGTGCCGGCTTCCAGCCGCTCTTTGCTCATCTTCTTTGGCAGGTAAACACAGTGTTCCACGTCATACATGGCCCAGTTCCGCTCAATGATCCGGTTTTCCGCTTCCATCTGTCTGAAGAGTTCAGTCTTGGGAAAGGGTGTCAGTATGGAATAGCGGGGCAGATCAATTTTGGTTTTGATCACCATCTCCACAGTCCGTTCGAAGACAGATTCATCTTCATCGTCAGCCCCGAAGGCGAAACACCCCTGGACCAGGATCCCGGCTTGGTTGAGCTTTTTCATGAGTTCGCCGTATTCCAGCACCTTGTTGACTCCTTTGTGAATGAATTGCTGAGAAGTCTGGGAGATGGATTCAAATCCGATGAGCAGCCCTCTACACCCACTCTTCCGGAAGAGCCGGATCAGCTCATCATCAACGCCCACAGCTGAGGTGACAAGCCCCATCCACATTTTTTTTAACGGAATCATGGCCGTAAAGAGCTCCACGGCATAGGCACGGTCGGCGATGAGATTCACATCCGGGAAAAGCACTTCCCGGGACTGCAGGGCTTCAATTTCGGCAATGACTTCTCTCACCGGCCGCTTGTGAATGGTGCTGCCAAAGGCAGCGGGATAGGCGCAGAAAGTGCAGGGCAGAGAGCAGCCGCGCACCGCTTCAACGGTATTCACTGTGATATAGCGCTTCCGTTTCAGGAGGTCCCGCCGGGGGATGACCCGGTGATGGATGGTATAATCCTCCTTCTGTTCATAGCGCGGCTTCAGGATGCCCTTTTGATAATCCATCAGCATCGCCGGGAAAGCTTGTTCCGAAAAACCCATCATGACCACGTCCGCATGCCCGGCGGCTTCGTCAGGCATCAGTGTCGGGTGCACTCCGCCGAGGACGACGGTTTTTCCCAGGCTGCGGAAATAATCCGCATAGGCATAGCAGCGTTGCGCCGTACCGGTGATACAGGTGATGCACACCAGGTCCGCCTCTATGTCCAGGGGAATGCGGCCTGCCGTTTCATCATGGATGATCAGGTCAGCTTCCAGTTCCTCCGGCACAAGGGCAGCCAGGGTGGTGAGGGTGAGGGGTGCGTAGTGAAGCGATTTGCTGAAACTGCCGCTGTACCGGTGCATGGCCCCCGCAGGAGCCAAAAAGGCTATTTTCATGGATAATCTCCTCTTAACACAAGATCCCAGCCACCCTGGAGGTGGATGGCTGTGGGTTTCACATCACCCAGTCGCTGACCGCGCTTCACGCACTCCTCCAGTTATTCCTGGTGTGCATTTCCGGTGAGACGAAACACACGCAGGGGCTTCAGCTGCCCCAGGCGCCGACAGTGATGATAGTGGAAGTTGGTACGCAGACCTTCGTCAAAGGCCTCCGCCAACCGGGTGTAGAACCGACCGGGACCCTCTGTCGGATGTATCGATTCCTGTTCCGGATTTAACTGGAGGTAGAGCACGTAATGATCCCCTTCCGGAGCTGCCATCGCAAAGAGGGGCTTCAGGTTCATTTCGCTGTCCAGTTGTTTCAGGGTATCTTCAATGAGCTGTTCGTGGAGTTTTTCTCCAAAAAGATCGGAAACCCGATCGGCTTTCCCCCGAAATTTCAGGAGGGGAAAAACACCAGTGTAACCGGTGACTTCCACCAGGTCTTTCATCCGGTAGCGGTACAGTCCTCCGGCGGTGGTGAGAATGACTTCATAGGTGCGTCCCGGCTCCAGCTGATGGGCTAGAAATATCTGTTTCTCCGAAGAATCCAGGAATTCAAAAAAGTGTGATCCCAGGCTGAGGCGGGTCCCCTCCTCCCCCACGAAAGGAAAAGATATGAATCCTTCCGTGGCCAGGAGCCCCTTGGGCTGAATCATCACCTGCGGAAACCATTCCCTCAACTGCTTTTCATGGACCGCCGCATAACCGTCCAGCCAACAGCTGATCACCTGAAGATGAGGCCATAGGCTTTGGTAGTTGCACCTTTTCAGGATTTCTTCCACTTCCCGGGCCCTATGTGAGTTTTTCTGCCTCACACGAGCCATTACCTGATCCACTTCCCGG
Organism: Bacillota bacterium; assembly: GCA_033549305.1. Lineage (GTDB taxonomy): Bacteria > Bacillota > Clostridia > Peptostreptococcales > Tindalliaceae > Anoxynatronum. Next base: position 3,410 of record JAWSUV010000071.1, read on the forward strand.
GTCATGAATTCCAGGAGCAGAAATATAAAGGTGGGGTTCCACACGGAAATCAGTGTCAGGTTCCGACACAGGAGAAGATGAACCGCTGTTTCCAGGGTAAAGGTATCCATGTCCATTGACTGAGACACCTGGCCGGGGACGGCAAAGAGAAAGTCCATCAGTTTCTTTTCCAGGACGCCAAATAGGCGCTGTCTTCTTCAAAGCCGATGGGGATCCCTCCCGGAGAAACCTGTCTTTCAGTAACGGCAGGAGTGACAGACCAGTAGCTTTTTCCCCACCGGATTCCAGGCTTCCGGGTATACAGGTTGTAAAGCCAGGGCTTCAGGCCCTTCTGGAACTCCTCCTTCAGGCTGCTGGTGTAGGGAATCAGCTTCGTGGCAGCGGTGGAGCCGCTGGTGGGTTCCAGCAGTATCACGCTCTCCCGGGTCAATACACCCGGCTCTCCCTTGCTGATTTTGGAAATATCGTCCGCATAGTTTTCATAAGTGGTGAGGGGAACCAGGTCCTGATAATCCGCCACTCCGGTTTTAATTTGTCCTTAATCCCCGATAATGAATGACTCCGGTGACCGGATCATATTCTCGGGGGTAACGGCCATGGCCGAAGGCATGCATCACTGATTGTTCAAACACGGGGGTTTATCGACGGTAATCCGGATAGAATTCATTAAAAAAGAGGGGTAACATTTTGTACGTTTTGTATCCTTTGGAAATCAGGAACCAGTAGAGTGGTTCCTGCTCCTTTTGTTCTGCGATGTAGTGCCGGGCAAATACCTTGAACAGCTCCAGGCTGCCCCAGTGATCCGGATGGATGATGGTATCCCCGGAGAAAACCCCGGTCACCCGCCGTCCTGCCGCTTCCACCTGAAGCATTTTCTGGGTTGAAAAGCCCTGGATTGTGCCGTCTTCATCCAACAGCAGAATGCTATGGTCCTTCTCCTCCAGATCACGGTGGAAGGCCTCCGGAGTCACATCATCGTAAAAGGCGGCCATGAGGCGGTAGAGATTCGCCCGGTCCCTGTCATTCAGTTGACCAACCGCCACCATCTTTCCCTGTAATGTCATGGGTCATCCCCTATCCCGTCTGGTTAAACTATGCCACACACCGGTCCGCTGAAAGCGGGGTTGCTAAGTGGATCCACAGTGACTGAATCCCTCCGTTACGCGACCGGCATTTCACTGTTATGATCATACCATATTCCGCCTTTTTCCTCACCCGATTATTCCCAGGATGTCTCCCGTCACTGGTGACAGTAACAGTAAAGGCCTCTTGGAGAGATACCGCGAGGCCTTGAAAAATGTCGTTCGTCAATGATTTAATCTCACTGCGGCTGATGACCCTTTTCGAAACACTCTTTCAGACGTTTTTTTGTTTCCGCTCACAATGATTCCCCGGAGCAGAGCCGCATAGCTATTCATGCTTCTCACTCCGTTTCAGACTCAATCATGATTGCTGACGCCGGCTTTTATTAATCCAACCCCAGCACATGGGACATGTCATACAACCCCGGTGATGCCTGAAGAACGAACCTGGCCGCCTGAAGGGCACCGATGGAAAACACGTCCAGACTGTACGCATCATGGGAAATGATGAGGCTTTCCATCTCGTGGAGGAACCAGGCCTCGTGGTGGCTGATGATGCCACCGCCCCGGATGCTGTGAATACCCATTTCATCCTTCTGCCGCAATCCTTCGCCCAGACGTCCATTGACCTTGCGGCCTTCTTTTCCCAGCCCATCCTCAATGGACCGGACAATGTGAAGAGCTGTTCCGGAAGGGGCATCCGGCTTTCGTCGGTGGTGTGCTTCCACCACTTCAATATCCACATCCTCTTTCAGCGTGGCTGCCGCTTGTTTCACCAGGGAAAAGAGCAGGTTCATTCCAGGCGCAGTATTGGAAGCATACACGAGCGGGATCTGCTCAGCCGCCGCACAGATCTGTGTCATTTGTGCCTCTGAATAACCCGTCGTTCCGATGACCAGGGGACAGTGACGCTCCAGGGAAAAACCCAGCACACGGTCCAGCATGGAGACATGGGTAAAGTCGATGGCCACATCCGCTCTTGTGTCCACTTTCCCTGGCTCCTCCCGGGAACCAATGTGACCAATTTCCTGCCAGAATGCATCTTCCCGGGCGACCTTATCCAGGCTCCGGCTCATGCCGCCTTGCCGTCCCCAAATCAACAGTTTCATGTGTTCAAGCTCCCCTTTCAGAATCCACCGATGACAAGACCCTGACGATCATCTCCCTGACAGGTGTTCCCTGTGCCATTTCTTTGCCAAAATGTCAGCTTGACAAGGTAGAATCTTTTTTATGTTTCTTTCAGAAATTCCTCCAGTACTCCATTCCATTTTTCCGGGTATTCATAGAACATCAGGTGGCCGCCCATGACGACGGTTTTCGTGCCGGGAAAACGCGAATTCATAAAAGGCTCAGCCACCTCGGCCCAGTGCTCAGCAATAAACATCAGAGACGGGATGGTTTCCGAGATGTTTTTGGCAGTTTCGGTAAAATCGGAAAAAACAGCATTGGCAAACAGTGCGCTGCAGACATAATAGGGGGTTCTGGCCGAAAGATCCAGGATGTATTCCAGCTGGTCCGGTGCAGCGGGTTGCTGCAGCATCACTTCCCTGGTATAGTCACTGAAAAATGCGCGGGTACCTTCCGGACTGGTCAAAATCCGGGAGAACACATACCGAAGATCTTCCATGCCAGCCTCTGTCCAGACATCGGGATCCGGTGACATGGGCAGCGGCGACATGTCAATGGTCACAGCGGCTTTGACCTTTTCGGTGCCATACTGCTGAATGTAAGCCCAGGTATCCAGGTTGCCGGTGGACCATCCCACCACTACCACGTTTTCCAGATTCAATGCCTCAATGAGTTTGGCCAGGTCTTTCCCATGCGTCAAGTAGTCATTTCCATGCAGTGTTTTGGTTGACAAACCCTGGCTGCGGGGGTCAATGGCAATCACCCGGTAGTTTTTGGAGAAATGATCAATCTGTGCTTCAAAGATTTCCCCGCAAAAGGTCAACCCCGGAATAAAGATGATCGGATCTCCGGCCCCTTTTTCCACATAATGCATTTCAATGCCTTCCTCCAGTTTCAGATAACCACTCTCCAGTCGTTCTGCGGACATGTAAACCCCTCCTTTTTCATTCTTCTTCTGACACGGGTTACGGAACAGACAGGTTGTCGATATTAATCTCCTGGGGCATGCATCCATACCTGTCTTGACTGTGTCTCGGCTTCAGGTGCAAATGCAGATATGAAAGTTTCAAGATCATTTAAATGAAGGAGAATTGTCCCTTCTTCAATGCCCGGAGGCGCATACACGATATACACTGCTCCGCAGCTGTTCGCATCAATGCAGGTGCGTTGGTCAGGACCGCGCAGAATACTGGAAATCACGTCTTCCTGATCGGCAATCATGGCATCTCCCGGGACGGTCGCCACTTCCCGGCCGCTCAGGGTCCTGTAGTGTTCTTCGCCAGTTGCCTGGAGAAGCTTCAGGGGCTCTTTTACCTTCTCCAGATCATGGACGGCAGTCAACAGCAGGTTTTTCATCTCAGCCATAAACATGGCCTGCACCAGGGGGAGTTCTGCGGGAATACCCTTCCCTTTGATGATTGATTCCAGCTGGCCCAGTACATGATAGGTGTAGCCGAACCTTTTGTAATAGGCCACATACACATCCATGGGAGGCAGCCCTTTGAGCTCTTTCCGCGGCAGATCACAGTACTGCTTCCGTAAAGCTGTTTCCAGTTCTTTTTTCAGCTCAAGGAGTGGTCCCGGAAAAAGGCACCGACAGTTAACCATCCTTAATATTCCAACTGAACAATCCTGGTTTTTGTCTGCCGGCTGGTGAGACAATAACCTCATCGCCTGAACACTCCCTCTCTCTACACAGCTTCCATGCCCATCTCCGCTGCAGCCACTGAATGATTTATAAACCATGCCATATAAATCCTCTCGATCAATGTTCCAGTATATTCGTACCACAATTTGCCCGCCATAATCCAGGCACCTCCCGTTAACACTTTGTTTTTTCATGAAGGAAACTGACACGACTGTGCCAATCCCCGTGTTGTGGTAAAATTGTATGATCTATCTTTTGAATCATAATTCAATCCAATTTCCAGTTTTTTAACACTTTATGTCATTTGGAACCGGTAACTGGGTACAGATAAAAATAAGGTGTCCGTCGGCTTAATGAGCCAACAGTCAGCAGAAATATCATTGAAAAGGGGTTTTGATCATGGAAAAAAGCTTTCGTGCTTTTCGCGTCACTGAAACAGAAGATGGATTCAGACGTGATATTGTCCACCGGGAGATTGCGGATCTACCGGAAGGAGAAATGTTAATCAATGTGAAGTATTCTTCCATCAACTACAAAGATGCCCTGTCCAGTACCGGAAACAAGGGGGTGACAAGGCATTATCCCCATACCCCGGGAATTGATGCGGCAGGCATTGTGGCAGCATCCACCAGCGAAGCTTTCTCAAAAGGCGATGAGGTCATTGTGACGGGTTATGATTTGGGAATGAATACCGACGGCGGCTTTGGGGAATATATCCGGGTGCCCGCCGGATGGCCGGTAAAACGGCCGGACGGACTGACCCTGAAAGAAAGCATGATGTATGGAACAGCCGGCTTTACGGCAGCACTGTCAGTCTATAAGCTGCTGCAGACACTTAAAAATGAAGACGGTGATATATTGGTCACCGGTGGAACCGGCGGCGTCGCGACCATCGCGGCTAAAATTCTGGTGAAACTGGGCTTTGACGTGGTCATGGCCACCGGAAAAGTCGGCTCGCAACAGGAAGCCTTAATGAAACTGGGGATCAAGTCAGTCGTCTCGCGGGAGGACGTTGCAGATCCGTCCGGGAAGCCGATGTTGAAATCCCGGTGGGCCGGGGTGATTGACACCGTCGGAGGTTCCACACTGACTTCAGTACTGAAAACCACCCACTATAACGGGGTGGTGACCACCTGTGGCAATGTGGGGGGAGACAAATTTGAAAGCTCCGTTTACCCCTTTATTCTGAGAGGCATCACTCTGTGTGGCATCGATTCGGTTCAGTGCCCCATGGACATGCGAATCAATATCTGGGACGCTCTTGCCGGGCCCTGGAAACCCGGTACACTCAGCGACATGATCACGACCATCTCTCTGGAGGAGCTGGATGACAGAATCGCCGACATGCTGCAGGGTAAACATGTCGGACGCATAGTGCTGAAGCACAACGGTTAAAAAACAATCCTTACGGCCTTCAAGAGGTAGACATTTTGCCATTACAGGCACAATCAATAGAGCCCCGTGCATCGTTCAATGTGCCAGGGCTTTTTCCTGAGGATCCATGATCAGTCTTCAATGACATACAACAGTTCCCGTTCCTGCAGCATGCCTTCAATCCGGGTAAACAGGGCGTAGTTCGCCTGCTGATCCTCCAGCACATATACGGTCTCTGCGTCCGCTTCATTCAGATAAGTCTCCAGGCTTTCAAGTGTGTGGGTGTTTTCGTCCACCTGTATGGTTGTTTCGGATATTCGGATCACCACCTCCCGGTAACGCGAATCCTGGTCACCGCTTCTGTCAGGAGCCTCCTGGGCCGGAGCGGGACTGGTGAGACGCAGGATATCACCGGGTCCGACCCCCCACCGGTCTCCCATCAGGAGTAGTAACAGGAGCACCAGGATGATCCCCAGCAGGACTAATCGAAACGTTCGTCCTCTTCTTTTCTTCCGATCTGTTGCCATCAGGCTGTCTCTCCTTTTTCACATCGATTTTAGTGCAGCTGAATCAGGTAGGCTTCCGGCCATGACCGCTCACGCACGAATTCAGCAGCGGCTTCCTGCATCATTCGGTAGGCATAGCGGTACGCCTGTGTATCCGCATCCAGGGTCACCAGTAACAGTACCCCCACACCGCTCTGCTGCTGGAATTCATTCTCAAGGGCCTGTTTAATCCGGTTTTTCTGACTTTCACGCCTTTCATCAGTATCCACCAGGTATATGGAGGTAGGCGCTTCATTCAACCATACCTGGTTCACTTCTGTTCTGAGGACCAGATCAATTACGACCGCTTTTTCTTTCAGGAATTCATACTTGATCCGGTCATCAGCCGCTTCGATCTGTTCCGCGTCCGCCCGCCGGTCCCACTGATCCAGGGCAAGCTGCAATCGGGTGTTCTGGCTCATTAACCCCTCCACTTCCTCAGCATAGGTATTTTCCAGCTGATGCTGGTCAATCTGGCGGTTGATGAGCACCGCAAACAAGAGGATTAAAAACACATCCAGCAGCGGTGTCATGTCAAGCCATCTATTCTGGTTCATGGTACATCCCCCGGTCACTATATAGATCAACCCGCTCCAGCAGCATTTTCAGGTTTTCCCGGTTTTGTTCCACCATGGGATACAGGGTCGCATCCACCGCTTTAAACGCCAGTGCGAAGATGAGTCCCCACAGAGTGGACGTCAGTGCGATGGTGAAATTCAGCGTCACCTGCTGCTGCGCCGTTTCCACCATGTTCAGCAGGGACAGAATGGTGCCAAGCATCCCCATCATGGGAAAAGCACTGTTAATGGCAGAAAAAATGCTGTAATATTGGATTTCATCCGAACGCATGCCAATGAGCGCGTTCAGGTTCAGCTTATCTTCCCGCTTTCCCTTCACCCGTTCCATTAACAGGGCGACGGGCACATAGATTTTTGGCTGCAACTGGTTTTTCAGCAGCAGACTGTAGCTTTTTGTGCGCGGATAGATCACCACGGCATTAAACACCGCCAGCAGCAGGATCAGCACGTCATAACCCAGTAAATTACGTAGAATAATTCGTATCATTGCTTTCCTCCCATTGTTATCGCTTTTAAATATAGCGCTGGATCAGGGCGTCAGTTATCTGGTCCACATTATCAACCGTAATCCCCGTTTCCCGGATCATCTGCTGGACACGCCTTCTTCTGACTTCATTCGCCAGGTCTTCCCGATGCGTCATCACACCGGTTCTCCGACCGATGCGGAATATCATTTGCTCAGATGCCGGGAGGCTCAGGAACCATTTCAGGACCGCCAGCATCTTGGCTTTATCTTCCGGAAACGTCCCCTCCACCTCCGGCAGCAGGTTAATGATGTGGTCGCTTTTCAGGGTGCTGGTAATGCCTTCCAGTTTTTCAATCATCCACATCAGTTCCTGCACCATCTCCACATCATTGGTCCGGGTAAATGTGCCGTCCTGATAGTCATCATGCAACAGGGAGTGTCCCTTGACAACCAGTGTCCTGATCCGGATGTAATCCGGATTAATCTGGTTGAGGGCATCCGCCGTTTCCCAGGCGCTTTTCCTTGAATATTCCTCTCCCCCCAGGCCCGGCATATAATACTCCGACAGTTCCATGGTGGTCTTTTTGATTTTCTGCCCGGCGCGTATGTGTGTCTCTTTGTCGACTCCTTTTTTAATCAGCTGCAACACCTCATCACAGGCGGTTTCCATCCCGATATGAATCCGGTTCAGGCCGGCAGCTGCCATTTCCTGCAGGTCTTCATCCCGCATCCGGGCTACCGTATGAGACCGGGCATAGCAGGTGATGCGTTCAATTTCAGGAAAAGCGTCGCGGATATAATATAAAATGTCAATCAGGTCCGATGCCTTCATGACCAGGCTGTTGGCATCCTGAATGAACACCGATTTCATCCCGCTGCCGTACCAGTTGCGGGCCATGTAGTAGGCCCTTTCATCCTCCGGTTCCACCGACCTTTTAATTGCATTCATCCGGGAACGTTCCACGGCAGAGTCTTCATCGGCTGCCTGCCGGAATGCCTCCACAAAGCGTTTGATCGTGTCAATATCCTGAAAAACGTCCTCTTTGGAACGGACACTGAAGCTTTCTCCCTTATACAAAGAGCAAAAACGGCACTGATTCCAGGGACAGTTCCGCGTGATCCGGAGCAGCAGGCTCGCTGCTTCACTTGGCGGCCGAATGGGGCCTATTTCATAGCTCATGATAACACTCCCTCATCTGCTTCCATTAACGAATAAAGACATATCCAAGGATTGATTACAATAACCGTATCGCCATCACCGGGCAGTGGGGGCTGCAGTAACCGCACATGACGCACAGGTCCGGATCCACCACCGCCTTGCCTTCCTGAAGGCTCAGAGCTGCATTGGGGCAGGTGTCAATACAGGTTCCGCACCCGACACATACCAGTGGAAAGATGTACAGTTTTTTTACCGAAGCCGGTACAAACAGGGCATCGTCACTGATCCGGTCCACCCCGAAAACTTTCAGGTTCATTTCCAGTTCCTTCAGCGTGACAACGCCGATGGCGCAAGCATCGATCTCCTTGATGGAACGGACCCAGTTCAAGGCTTCATCATACTGGTTTAGCAGATTTCCGCCGGCAAAGACTTTCATGGCATAGATCCCTTTCCCGTTTTGACGGGCCAGACGGATGCCTTCCAGCATCTCCTCCCGGTTTCCGTCCACAATGCCCCTGCCGGTGAGATTGATCAGGGGAAACACCACATCGATATCCTGACGTTCAGCGGCGATCTTCACCACCGGCATGCTGTGGGTGGAGATACCGACGGCCCGAAGCACTTTCTGTTCTTTCATTTCGCACAGGAACTGATGAGCCCCCTGCTTAACCTCAAAAATATCCAGGGGCGGCCGGGCTGAATGCATCAGATACAGATCGATATAATCCGTCCGCAGCTCCCGGAGACTTTTTTCGAAAGCCCTGGCCATCTCATCATACGTGGCCGTCTGGGATTTGGTGGCGATGACCACCTGTTCCCGCTTGCCCTGCAGGGCCTTTCCCAGTGTGGCCTCTGTTTGATACATCTCGGCAGTATCAAAAAAGGTGACCCCGTACTCCACGGCTTTTTCGATGATTTCAATGATTTCATGTTCCGGCCGGTTGGCCTGCAGCGGGCCCATGGGCAGCACCCCCAGGCAGTACTCCGATACTTTCAAACCACTGTTTCCCAACATCCGATAATTCAGCATCCCATCACTCCTGTTCTGTTATGCCCTGCTTTTATTCCAGATAAGGCCTGACCGCTTCCACCAAAGCCTCTTCATCTTCTCCAAGGGCATAGGCTTCTATCATCGCCAGGCATTTTTTTGCATAATCATAGGCCTTTTCCTGATCACCAGTCTTGTGCAGCGCCTCTGCCAGGTATCGGTAAAGCATCACCTGATCTGCCGCGTAAAGATGGGGCATGTCTAAAGCCGCCGTCATTGTTTCCGCCGCTTCCGCCCACCGCTCCTGTGCCAGAAGGATCCTGGCCCTGGCAATGGCCAGTTCCGGCAGCTGATCAAAGCGGGTGCGCTCCACCTCGATCATGGCCATCAGCCAGTCGCAGTCAAGCGCCACATTCTCTTCCAGCATCAGCTCCGCCAGACCCGCCATTTCATACCTGCCGGGCGATTCCATTCCACGGATCATATCCGCCAATCCCTGATACTCCCGGGCCAGGTAGCGTTCCATGATGCGGTCCCGATGCTCCAGCAGCTCCAGGACTGGTGTTTCCTGTCGGCCTTCCCGGTAGAACGAAGCGGATCCCTGGAACTCATACCGGAGAAAGGGGCTGAACCCGGCAAAGCCTTGCCCGACAGCCAGCCAAAATTCACTGTGATGGGTATCCAGCAGGA
>JAWSUV010000072.1:0-3296 GCA_033549305.1 Bacillota bacterium
ATGAAGGGTCGGATCAGCAGGCTGACGATTCGGAGGCTTTCCGCCAGGTGGTTGAGCACCGTGTCGAGCCGTGGTTTGTTGGCGGCGTCCCTGGAAAGGATCCAGGGGGTGGTTTCGTCAATGTATTTATTGGAGCGGCGCACGATTTTCCAGATTTCCTCCAGGGCTTCATGAAACTGCATCTCGTCGATGGCGGCCTCCACCTTGCCGGCACCGGCCAGCGCCAGCGTGCGCAGTTCGTCGTCCACCGGTTCCTGTACAGACGCCAGGGGAATTTCTCCTTCATTATACTGCTGGATCATGGCCACGGTCCGGCTCACCAGGTTGCCCAGGTCATTGGCCAGGTCGGAGTTGTACCGCTGGATGAAGAGGGTGTTGGTGAAATTGCCGTCCTGTCCGAAGGTGAACTCCCGGAGCAGAAAGTATTTCAGGGCGTCAATGCCGTACCGCTCGATGAACGGTTCCGGGTAAATGATGTTGCCCTTGGACTTGGACATTTTGTCCTCCCCGAAAAGGATCCAGCCGTGTCCAAAGACTTTTTTCGGCAGGGGCAGGTCCAGCGCCATGAGCATGATGGGCCAGATGATGGTGTGGAAGCGGACGATTTCCTTGGCCATCAGGTGAACATCCGCGGGCCAGTATTGATGGTAGAGTTCCGGGTTTTCCTGGGACCCCCAGCCAAGGGCGGTGATGTAGTTGGACAGGGCGTCCAGCCACACGTAAATGACGTGCTTTTCATCGAAGGGAACGGGAATGCCCCAGTCGAAGCTGGTGCGGGAGACACAGAGGTCTTCCAGGCCGGGTTTCAGGAAGTTGTTGAGCATTTCGTTCTTCCGGGAGGCGGGCAGGCAGATTTCCGGATGATCTTCATAATACTGGATCAGCCGGTCCTGGTATTTGGACAGTTTAAAGAAGTAGGCTTCTTCCCGGGTCAGCTGGGTTTCCCGGTGGCAGTCGGGGCACAGGTGGCCTTCTTCCAGCTGGGTTTCCGTCCAGAACGATTCACAGGGGGTGCAGTACCAGCCTTTATACTCCCCTTTATAGATGTCGCCTTTGTCATAGAGGGTCTGGAAGATATGCTGGACGGCTTTCATGTGATGCTCGTCCGTGGTGCGGATGAAAATATCGTAGGAGATTTCCATGTTCTTCCAGATTTTCTTGATGTCAACCACCATCTCGTCCACGTATTCCTTGGGCGCCATCCCTTTGGCCATGGCACTGGCCTGGATTTTCTGCCCGTGCTCGTCGGTGCCGGTGAGGAAGATCACCTCATGACCGGTTTCCCGTTTGAATCGGGCCAGGGCATCCGCGGCGACGGTGGTGTAGGTGTGCCCGATATGAAGCTTGCCGCTGGGATAATAAATGGGCGTGGTGACATAGTAGGTTTTTTTCGTCTCATTCATGGTTCTGCCTCCTTTAAAATCCGGTGAATGCAGGGACGCAGCCCTGGTTCGACACGGAAAAACGGCTGATTTGGAATGATTCTACTATAACGGAATGGATGGCTTCCGTCAAGGGGAAGCAGATGCAGGAAAGAGCGCGCCACAAGGCTTGTCGTTGGTTTTCCGCAGCCCCGGCAGGCAGAAGGGCGTTCGACTGGCAGAAACTGTGCCGGACAATCGATGCCATCCTGGCCGGAAACTGCCGAAAACAGCGGAAACACGGGAAAGGGAGCGGGTTTTATGATAGAATGGGGTAAATAACAAACAGAAAAGAGAGGATGACATGAAAAACCTATCGTTAATGACGGACTTTTACCAGCTGAGCATGATGAAAGGGTACCTGGAAAGCGGCGTTCATGAAGACCTGGTGGTTTTTGACCTCTTTTTCAGGAAAAATCCCTTCCACAACAGTTATACCATTATGGCAGGGGTGGAGTCACTGATTGACTACATCAACCACCTGCACTTCGCTGAAGATGACCTTGCGTACCTGAAATCAGTGGGCTTTGACGATGCCTTTCTGCAGAAGCTGCGTGATTTCCGGTTCAGCGGCGATATCTGGGGCGTGCCGGAGGGCACCATCATGTTTCCCCATGAGCCGGTGGTGCGGGTGAAAGCGCCCATCTTTGAAGCCCAGCTCATCGAATCCGCGCTGCTGAACATCATCAATTTCCAGTCCCTGATCGCCACCAAAGCCGCCCGCATCTGTTCGGCCGCCCAGGGTGATCCGGTCTTTGAATTTGGCCTCAGGCGGGCCCAGGGAGCGGATGCGGCCCTTTACGGCGCGCGATCCGCGTATATCGGCGGCTGCGTGGCCACCTCCAACGTCCTGGCCGGCAAAATGTTCGGGATCCCGGTGGTCGGCACCCACGCTCACAGCTGGGTGCAGAAGTTTGAAACCGAACTGGAGTCCTTCCAGGCTTACGCCCGCAGTTATCCGGAAAACTGCCTGCTGCTGGTGGATACCTACAATACCGTCGAGAGCGGCATCCCCAACGCCATCAACGTGTTTCGCGATCTGCAGGACAGGGGGTTTAAACCCAAGGGCATCCGCATTGATTCCGGTGACATCGCCTATCTCTCCAAGGTCGCCCGCAGGATGCTCGACGATGCCGGTTTCCCCGATACCATCATCGTGGCCTCCAGTGATCTGGATGAAGACACCATCGACTCCCTGAAAATCCAGGAGGCCAGGATCAGCCACTGGGGGGTGGGAACCAACCTGATCACTTCCAGCAACTGGCCGGCTTTGGGAGGCGTCTACAAACTGGTGGCCGCCCAGGAAAACGGGGCACTGGTGCCCAAGATCAAAATTTCCGACAATCCGGAAAAAATCACCAACCCGGGGCTGAAAAAAGTCACCCGGATTTATGACGAGAGCGGCCTTTTTGCACTGGCCGACCTGATCATGCTGGAGGAAGAGTCCATCGACACTTCCGTTCCCCTGACCATTTTCCATCCCGTATACACCTGGAAAACGAAAACCTTCCGCCGGTTCTCCCTCCGGGAGATGCTGGAACCTTATTTCCTGGAAGGAAAGCTGGTCTATGAGCGCCGGACGGCTCAGGAGATCCGGGCAACGGTCCGAAACGAACTGGACAGCCTGTGGCCGGAATACAAGCGGCTGCAGAAACCGCAGTTGTATAAAGTGGACTTGTCCAGGAAGCTGTGGGATCTGAAGCATGAGCTGATGACGGCGCATAAGGAATAATCCCGGAAGACATTCATCACGCAACGCTGCCATTTTTCATCCCGCTTGAAAACCGGAGAAGGCTTCCTCTCTCCGGTTTTTCCATGCGCTCATGTAATGCAGACTTTAAAAAATCGAAAAAAGTTCGAAAAAAGTGTTACATC
>JAWSUV010000072.1:3306-13024 GCA_033549305.1 Bacillota bacterium
GTGTTGACAGACAAAGCTGATGGTAGTATACTTAGTTACATAAGTAATTAACCGCTTAACCAAATAGCTCTTGGAAAGGAAGGAAGCCTGCCCGTCAGAAAAATGACCCGATAAAAGGAACAGGCGTCTTTCTGAAGAGGCTTTTCTCAGAGGAGGTGGCCCATGAAACAGTTTGTGGATGAGAGCAAGCCCATTTATCAGCAGATCGCTGAGAGCATCGAGGATGACATTTTAAAAGAAGGAATCCGGGAGGGAGATCAGGTGCCCTCCACCAACCAGTTCGCCAAACACTACCAGATTAATCCGGCCACAGCGGCCAAGGGCATCAATCTGCTGGTGGATGAAGGCATCCTGTACAAGAAACGGGGGATCGGCATGTTTGTGGCAGCAGGCGCCCGGAAGGCCATCGAAGAAAAACGGCGGCAGAATTTTTTCCGGGAGTATATTCTTCCGCTGCTGGAAGAAGCACAGAAACTGCATCTGGACAGTCAGGCAGTCATCCGGATGATTGAAGAAACGAAAGGGGGTGCTGCACAATGAACACTAACGCAGAAAACAGTGCGGCCATCCGGCTCACAGGCGTGACCAAACGGTACAACGGCACCACCGCTCTCCAGGACGTGAGCCTGGAACTGGAAGCCGGTAAAATCTATGGCTTATTGGGCCGCAACGGGGCAGGCAAGACCACGCTGCTCAGCCTGTTGACCACGCTGCGGTTTCCCACCAGCGGAACCATTCGGATTTTCGGCGAAAATCCACTGGAAAATGAAAGCGTTCTGTCCCGGATGGTCCTGATCCGGGAGCAGGGGCAGTTTCCCGAAGATTTGAAAGTCAGCCAGATTCTACAGGCTGCGGCCGCCTTTTATCCCCGCTTCGACCGGGAGTACGCTCACCATCTGACGGAGCTCTTTGAACTGGAACCGAAGCGCCGGTTCAAAAAACTGTCCAGGGGGATGCAGTCAGCGGTCGGCATCGTGGTGGGCCTGGCTTCACGGGCGGACATCACCCTGATGGATGAACCTTCCCTGGGGCTGGACGTGGTCGCCCGCCAGCAGTTTTATGACCTGCTGCTGGAGGACTATACGGAGCATCCCCGCACCATCGTCTTTTCGACCCACCTGATCGACGAAGTCAGCAAGCTTTTTGAATCGGTGATTTTTCTGGAGAAAGGACAGGTCACCCGGATGGAGGATTCGGAAACGCTGCGGACCCGTGCCCTGTACCTGTCCGGCAAGCAAGCACAGCTGGCTCCCTGGCTGGAAGGCCGGGAAGTGCTGCACCGCGAGTCTTTCGGCAGCACGCTGGTGGCGGCGGTGTATGACGGCTACACGCATGAGGAGCAGCAGGCCATGCGCCGGGCCGGCATTGAGGTCAGCGGCATCCCGCTGCAGAAGCTGTTCATTTATCTGTCCCGAAAAGCCCTGACGGAACGAAAGGGCGCTAATGGACAGGAGGAGGTGTCTGGCGTATGAATACCCATGGACTCAAGGCGAATATCAAGTATCATCAGCTGAATCTGGGACCCAGCGTGCTGATCTTCTGGGCGATCGTGAGCCTGGTGATGATCTTCAGCATCGTGATGAATGCCGTCTCTGAGAATATCAGCATCGGAATGTTTGTCTCCCAAACCGGCGAGGATGTGTACCGGGCTGTCAGCGTGGTGGCTTCCGCCTTCATCGCGGTCATGATCTATACCGTCGTCATCAGCCTGGTGTCGCAGCCTGAAAACTTCAGTTTTCTCATTGGGCTGGGCTCTTCCCGCCGGTCGCTGTATGTGTCACAGGTGCTGGCGCTGACCTTTATTGCTTTCCTGAACGCCCTGATTCACGTCTCCGCCTTTGCCCTGGAAAGTGCGGTGCTGCCCCTGCTGGGGCTGAACCAGCTCGATTATTTGCAGGTCTATGGGTTCCAGCTGAATCTGATGAGCCTGATCCTGGTGCAGGGATTGATCCTGTCCCTGGTCTCAGCGGTGTTTATGGTCATCGCGGCGTTGTTCTACCGCTTCAGGAGCCGCACGAACATCATCGTCTTCATTGCCGGCATGGCCGCTTCCATCATTCTGCCCCGCAGCTTCGGGACGTCCATCTGGGGCCGGTTGTTCCGGTGGCTGGCGGATAACGCCTCCCCGGCGGACCTGTCCTGGAAGCTGCTCCTGCTGACACTGCTGTTCTGGGGACTGGGCTGGCTGGTGGTGAGAAGGACCGAAGCCCGGTAACGGCTTTCACCCGCAGCTCCATCAGGCGTCATTCCGCAGGAGCATGGCGCAGGATGCGAAAGAATTTAATGGCTCAGTCTCCACATTAATACGCCGCTTCCGGAATCCTCTCCGAAAGCGGCGTTTACCTTTTCAATAGGGTTAGAGATCCAGTGTCTGGTTGTACACTTCCCGCTTGGGAATGCGCCGGAGACGGGCAACTTCCTTCATGGCGGCTTTTTTATCCAGGCCGCCGGCCATCATCCGTGACACATGTTCCGCAACGCTCAGATCTTCAAAGGCGGCTTCGGCCGCTTCCTGCCTGGCGGCAGTGTCCAGACCGGCCACCACCAGCACCATTTCTCCTTTGGGTTCTCCCTCCGCCTGATCCAGCAGGGCATGGATTCCGCCGAGCGTGTGCCGGTACCAGGTTTCATGGCGCTTGGTCAGTTCTCTCCCCAACGCTGCCTGCCGGGCTCCCAGCGCCTCTTCCAGGGCTTTCAGAGTCGCTTTGATGCGGTGGGGGGCCTCATAAAAAATGAGGGTGCGTTCCTCCTGCTGCAGGCTTTCCAGCCGCTCCCGACGGCTCTTTTTATCCCGGGGCAAAAACCCTTCAAAAACAAAGCGCTCCGTGGGCAGCCCGGAGGCGGCCAGGGCCAGCAGGCCGGCCGAGGGGCCGGGGAGGACCTCAAAGGCCATTCCTTCCCGGAGACAGGCTGTGACCAGATCCGTTCCCGGATCGGAAATGCCGGGCATGCCGGCGTCCGAAACCAGGGCCAGCGTCTTTCCTTTCCGCAGCAGGTTCAGAAGGGGGGCTTCCTTCTCTTTCCGGTTATGCGCATGGTAGCTGACCAGGCTTTTTTTGATGTTCAGATGGTTCAGCAGCTTCAGCGTCCGCCGGGTGTCTTCCGCCGCCACCAGGTCTACCTGTTCCAGCACTTCGATGGTGCGCAGGGTGATATCCCCCAGGTTTCCCAGGGGAGTGGGGCACAGGTATAGCGTGCCGGGAGTGACGGCGA
Organism: Bacillota bacterium; assembly: GCA_033549305.1. Taxonomy (GTDB): domain Bacteria; phylum Bacillota; class Clostridia; order Peptostreptococcales; family Tindalliaceae; genus Anoxynatronum. Next base: position 6,520 of record JAWSUV010000072.1, read on the forward strand.
AGCGGTGAGCGCCGCCGGAGGCCGGCTGCTGCCCGGACAGCGCGCTTTTTCTGACTGGATGATGTTTGGTGATGCCCGTGTTCATGGTACCCGCTCCTTTTCTGGCAGGACAGCCATTGGCGGCGGTCTGCTGTTCTTATAGGCTGCCCTTTTTCTTTCCCCAGGGCTCCCCTGAGAGTCCCACGCTCCAACCATCAGCGATTTTCATTTCCTGTAAAACGGTCGGTGTTCAGCCCTGTCCGATCCACAGGCACCCGAAAGCCTTGCAGCGGCTTGCTATTTGTTGTAACACCGGAGCAGTTCCGGTGTGTAAGAGCCGTCCGGATTGTAGATGATCAGGGGCGGATGGCTTTTCAGTTCCGGGCGGCCGTTTTTACTCAGCTGCAGGAGCACCATGGCAGGCGGTTTGTGAGCGAAGGAATGAACGGTCTGCATCCATTTGGGTTCCAGCAGGTATTGCCGGCCCAGGACAAAAATATCTGTCAGCCGCTGGGGCCGGTGAATCAGGTAAAACCGCCCTGCCGGTTTCAGCAGATAGGCGGCCTGAGTCATGAGCTCCTCCAGGGTCAGGGTGATCTCATGCCGGGCCAGGGCGATGGTCTCCCGGGGATTCACCAGGCTGCCGGCGGACAGGTAAGGCGGGTTGCTGGTGACCACGTCAAAACTGGCGGCAGGCAGGATTTCCCGGATGTTTCGGATGTCTCCCTGCAGGATGCGCACCCGGTCCGTCAGGTTGTTCATGGCAACGCTCCGCCCGGCCCGTTCGGCCATATCCGGCTGCAGTTCCACTCCCGTAATGTGGCAGTGTGGATGCCGTCCGGCCAGGAGGATGGGAATGACTCCGGAGCCGGTTCCCAGGTCAATGACCGTGCTGCCTTTTTTCGGCCGGGCAAAATGGCTGAGCAGCACGGCATCGACCCCGAAACAAAAACTTTCGGGGTCCTGGATGAGGTGCAGATCATTTAATTGGAGATCGTCCAGCCGTTCGCCGGGCTGAACCCACCGGAGCCGTTCATTCATGGTTTTCCTGGTCCCTGCCTTTTTTATTATCCGGGCGTCCTTTTCTTGAAGGCTGCTTTAACTGCCGGCCTTTGTTCATCAGCTTCAGGTCATCCACATGACAGGTGATGATTTCCTCCACATCGGTTTCGGGGTTGCGAACCTTCACTTTGACCTTGCCGGTGAGAACATTGGAATCCACCACTTCGCCGGCACCCTGCTCGCACCGGACTTTGGCGCCGTAGGCCGGCAGCCGCCGCAGCATTTTCTGGTAGGTTTCATGCTCATATTTCAGGCAGCAGAACAGGCGGCCGCAAATCCCGGAAATCTTGGCGGGATTCAGGGACAAATTCTGTTCCTTCGCCATTTTGATGGTCACCGGTTCAAATTCCCCCAGCCAGGCGGAGCAGCACAGGGGTTTTCCGCAGGGACCGATGCCGCCGATCATTTTCGCTTCGTCCCGGACGCCGATCTGGCGCAGTTCGATGCGGGTCTTGAAAATGGCGGCCAGGTCCTTCACCAGTTCCCGGAAATCCACCCGGCCGTCGGCAGTGAAATAAAAAATGATCTTATTGCGGTCAAAGGTGAATTCCACATTCACCAGCTTCATGTCCAGTTTATGCTGCTCAACTTTTTTGACGCCTGTCTCAAAGGCTTCTTTTTCACAATCCTTGTTCTCCTCATTGATACGGCTGTCTTCTTCCGTCACCAGGCGCACCACCTTTTTCAGCGGTGACACGATTTCTTTCTCAGCCACTTCTTTGATCCCGACAACCACGTCGCCAAATTCGATCCCCCTGGCCGTTTCCACAATCACCTGGTTGCCCGCGGAAAGCTCAAGGGTTCCCGGATCGAAATAATATATTTTACCGGCTTTCTTAAATCGAACGCCTACGACTTTACTCATGCAGTTTCCTCCCTGTATTTGAATGGACACCTGTTGGTCCTGTAACCGTTATTGTATCAGATTTTTCATGGAAATCACAGCCCTTATCCCGGGGTGGCTGAAACACTCTATTTCCAGGGGGTGGGGGAAGCCGAAAGCACGAGGCAGTCCAGCAGGTTGATCAGGATCATGTCGGTCACAAAGGCCAGGTTGCCGTGGTTCAGGAGGTCTTCCCGGGCTTCCTCCAGCAATCCGTGGGCCCTGGAAAATCCTGCTGGGTTCAGGAAGGCTGCCTGCCGCTGCAGGCGTTCCTCCTGGTCCTGGTGAATCAACATGTCCGTTTCTCCTTTCAGCGCCATCACCTGAAGATCCCGGATCCATTCCTGCCACAGCGCGAGTATTTCCAGTGTCCGGTGTTTATCCGTCTGCAGAAATTCGCCGGCTTCCAGCAGGGGTGACAGCTGCCCTTCCGCAAGGGCATCGGTCAAATTCAGGAACAGCTGGTGCATCTGGCGGTGGGACTCACTCTCCAGCTTTTTCACCGCCCGTTCAGGGGTACCGTTGGCATAGGCCGCCAGCTGCTTCGCCTGGAGGGGGAACACCTGATAGTGTTTCAACAGCCAGGATTCCACGGCTTCCCTGCTCACCGGACGAAAGGAAGCCCGCTGGCAGCGTGACAGAACGGTGGGCAGCAGTTTATCCGGACGGTCGGTGGTCAGCAGCATCACCGCGTGGCCCGGCGGTTCTTCCAGGGTTTTGAGCAGGGCATTCTGCGCCTGGAAGGTCATGATGTCCGCCCGCGGAATGACGTAAATTTTCCAGTCGCCTTCATAGGGTTTCAGGTAAATGTCCTTGATCAGGCTGCGGATGGTGTCCACCGAGAGGCTGGTGTCTTTCTCAGGGTCTTCCGGGAGGATCCAGCGAAACTCAGGATGGGTTCCGGCCAACACCTGCCGGCAGCTTTTGCACTGGTGGCAGGGCGGCACTTCCCCGGTGCACAGGATGGCTGCCGCAAATTCCCGTGCCAGGGTTTCCTTTCCCAGGCCGGCCGGTCCTTCAAAAAGATACGCATGGGAAAACTGCCGGCTTTTCAGGGCGAGCGTCAGCAGTTGTTTCACAGCGGGTTGTCCCACAATGCTTTCAAAGAGAGGGTCCACGAAATCGCTCCTTCATGAATCAACGGCGGCATGAGTAACTGCGGCAGAGGGGTTACAGTTTCACGTATTCGGTTACATCCAGCACAAAAACCGTGGCGCCGCCCACGGTTACCTCCACCGGGTAGGGAATGAAGACGCCGGTGGTGCCGGAAACCGGTGCCGGCGAGGTGACCATTTCCTTGCGGGACTGGCAGTTTTCCTCAATGATGCTTTTTACCTTATCCACCTCGTCATCATCCACCCCCACCAGCACGGTGGTATTGCCGGCTTTGAGAAAGCCGCCGGTGGACGCCAGCTTGGTGACACGATACGCGCTTTTTGTCAGGTCTTGGAGCAGAGGCTTGGCATCTTCGTCATGGACAATGGCAATGACCAGTTTCATGTTCATTCCTCCTCAGGGGTGAGCGGTAGTGGATGGTGGGTCAGCTGATGAATTCGTTTATCCGTTTCACAGCGGAGCAGCTGCTGAATCCAGGGAATGCTTTTGGTGGCGTCCACCACCACATACCGGCCGGGGTTATCCTGGGCCAGCTGCCGATACGTCTGGTAGATGGTCTGGTAAAAAGCGGCGGCCTGCTGTTCCAGGCGGTCGGCGGGATCTGCCCCGCTTTTCCGGTGGAAGCTTTCCTCCGGTGTCAGATCAAACCAGAAGGTGAGGTCAGGCAGTCGGTTCATGATGGCCGGCTGGTTAATGCGGAAGACTGCTTCAATGCCGAGTTTCCGTCCGGCGCCCTGGTAGGCCAGGCTGGAATCCACAAAACGGTCGCACAGGACCACCTCGTCCCGTTCCAGGGCAGGCATAATGACTTCCGCCACATGCTGCGCCCGGGCAGCGGCGTAGAGGAGGGCTTCCGTCCAGGGATGCATTTCCCCGTGCGCCGGACTGAGAATCAGTTCCCGGATTTTTTCAGAGATCCGGGTGCCGCCCGGTTCGCGGGTCATACACACCGTCATGCCCTGGCTTTCCAGGTGCCGCTTCAACTGGAGCATCTGGGTCGTTTTTCCGGCACCGTCCATGCCTTCCAGGCTGATGAACAGCCCTGTGTCTTCCGGTTTTCGTTGATTGGGTATGTTCATGGATTCACCACCACCGTTATGAAGGTTGCATCTGCCGATTCCGGTGAAGGCGGCTGGATGCCAATCATTTCAATGCCGGCCTCAGCCAGTTCTTTCAGCTCTTCGATCAGTTCCCGCCGGATGATTTCTCCCGGCACCACCAGGGGGATTCCCGGCGGATAGGGGATCAGGCTCTCGGCGCAGATTCGTCCGGCGGCCTCTTCCAGCGGTATGGCTTCCCGGGGCGCATGGCTGGCCGCCTGCAGGCTGAGAACGGCCGGCGGCAGGTCCCGGTAGTGCCGTGTCAGTTCCGGAAGCTGGCGGGCTGCTGCCTGGTGATCAATCTTTGCACCGGGATCGGCTGGGGACTTTTCCGAAAGTGTCTGCAGGGCTCTCTGCAGCCGGGTGAGTTCCTCCCGCGTGTTTCCGATGGAGGTCAGGGCCAGTACGCCCCGGCGATCGGCCAGTTCCATCCCGATTCGCCATTCCTCGCGCAGGTGCCTGTTTAATTCATACCCGCTGAGACCGGTTCCATGCAAATCGATCCACAGCCGGGTGGGATCAATGGGTTGGCTGGATACGTTTCCGGACGGCCTGCCAGAAAACTGCAGCCGTGACATCCGGGCCAGCTGCCGGCGCAGCTCCGCCAGATTGTCCAGCAGCCGCTCCATCATGTCACTTCCCCGGGTTTGCGCCAGTCTGACGGCGGCGTCAAGGGAACTCATCAGAAGGTAGCTGGGGCTGGATGTTTGAAAGAGCCGGAGCATTAACCGCAGACGGTCCCGGTCCAGCAGATTGCCGCGCACATGCAGCATGGCCGCCTGGGTGAAGGCTGACAGGGTTTTATGAGTGCTTTGCACGGCGGCATCGGCCCCGCAGGCCATGGCATCCGCCGGAAGACGCTCACTTAAGCGCAGATGCGCTCCGTGGGCTTCATCCACCAGCAGCAGTTTTCCATTGTCTGCCGCTGTACGCGCAATGGCGGCCAGATCCGGTGCGTACCCGTGGTAGGTGGGCCGGGTGATGACCACTGCTTTTACCTGGGGCCAGGTTTTCAGGGCCTTTTCAACGGCGGCGGCGTCAATGCCCATGGGCAGGCCCAGTTCCGGGTCCAGTTCCGGCACCAGGTACCGGGGCGTGATGCCGCCCAGCAGGCAGGCATGATACACCGACTGGTGGGCATTGCGGCTGATCACAATTTCCTCGCCGGGCAGCGCTGCTGCCAGGATCATGGCGTACACCCCGCAGGTGCTCCCGTTGACCAGGAAAAAGGATTCTTCGCTGCCATAAAAGTGCGCTGCACGCACCTGGGCTGCCCGTAAAATGCCGGTGGGATGATGCAGATTGTCCGTGCCGGGAATTTCGGTGGTGTCCAGCCCCGGCAGAAAGGCCGGCAGCAGGGGTTCCTGCGCTGACGCTGCCCTGCGGTAAAGAGCTCCCTGCTTGTGCCCCGGTGTGTGAAAGGAGACCAGGGGAGGGTTCATGAGGCTCTCTAACTGTGCTGCCAGGGAAGGCTTCTTCATGCCCTTCACCGCCCCTTTTCTTTCGTCACCTTAATCAGGGCTTTCGCCAGGGTTTCCCCCGGCTGAAACACCATCCGGTAAATGCGTTTGCCTTCGTGGAACTGAAGCATGTACACACCCTCACCCTCCAGGCGGCAGGCGTAGGCCATGGTCTTGCGGGCCCGTTTCATTTTAAGCAGCTGCGATTTCATCTCGTCGAAGGGACGTACCCAGTCAATCTGGTCACCGGGAATCTCGATGAGCGGTTTACTGCGGCGGCCAAGCTGCCGTTCCACCGCCAGTTCCCTGCCGTCCCAGCGGTAGGTATAGCGGGCCAGCTTCCGGTTCATGAGACGGGAACTGTAAAAAATCAGGAGGATGATCAGCAGCAGGCCTGCCAGGCCGCCATAGCCGCCGGGCATCCGGTTGATCCAGACCACTACGGCATTCACCGCCACGACCAGAACCACCACGAGCAGCAGCACCTGCCAGACGGGCCGCTGCGGTTCCTGTACCTGATGTTCGATTTTCATGGGTTCACGCTCCTGTTCCAAAGCGCGGGGCGCTTTATCGATTCTATCAGAAAACCCTTTTCCGGATCAGCGGAAAAGGGCTTTTTTTCGGTCCTGTGGCCGTCGCTTCCCGGAATGTAATGCACGAACGCTTCCCGCCTTACCCGGCTGCCGGACCTCTGACGCCGTTCCCTTTTTTCGGTGGCGCCGCGCCAGGTTTATTTCCCGCAACAGCAGGAGGTTTTGAAAGCCGAAGAAAAGGGCCACCGGAATCAGAAGCAGTACCATAAAAGCGATATTGGCCGTTCTTTCCATCTCCATGGTCCACGCTCCTTTTCTTTGCCGGTTGACGCCGGGGCCGGGCAGTGACATTTCTGTTTCTGTTAGTCTTAT
>JAWSUV010000073.1:0-12621 GCA_033549305.1 Bacillota bacterium
GAGTACCCCGGGAACAGGCAGTATTTTTCGGTTCACCTGCTCCCTGGAATCACCCTGGGATGACAGGTGATCCGCGTTGAAATGATAAGCCCCGCAGTCTTTTTAGTGAAGACTGCGGGGCTTATGTGTGTATTTACAGAAAAGGTTAACGCAGGCTAATGGGCGTCTCCCAGATAGGCTTTTTTCACTTCTTCATTGGCTAAGAGTTCATGACCGGTCCCTTCCAGTTTAATCATGCCGGTTTCGATGACATAACCTTTGTCGGCAATTTTAAGAGATACGTTGGCATTCTGTTCAATAAGCAGGATGGTGACACCTTGCTCATGGATTTCACGGATAATGTTGAAGATGTTTTTTACAATAAGGGGAGCCAATCCCAATGAGGGTTCGTCCATCATCAGGAGCTTTGGCCGTGACATAAGCGCCCTTCCAACGGCCAACATTTGCTGTTCGCCGCCTGAAAGAGTTCCTGCCAGCTGCCAGTTGCGTTCTTTTAAAATCGGGAAAAGTTCATAGACCCATTCCCTGTCTTTTCGGACTTCCTTGTCATCACTTCGGGCAAAAGCGCCTATGTTAAGGTTTTCCAACACGGTTAAATCAGGAAAGATCTTGCGACCTTCAGGAACCAGGGTGATTCCGTTGCGGACCATGTCTTTCGTGCTGACTTTCAGTAAATCCTTTCCCCCATAGGTGATGGTCCCTGAAACAGGCTTAACCAGGCCCACGATGGATTTAAGGGTGGTGCTTTTACCGGCACCGTTCGCACCGATCAGGGCAACGATTTTTCCGGACTCAACTGTTAAGCTGACACCTTTCAGTGCTTGAATTCCGCCATATGACACTACCAGGTTATTGATTTCAAGCATCTTCATCCACCCCCAGATAAGCTTGAATGACCCGTTCATTGTTCTGGATTTCCGAAGGTGTACCTTCAGCAATGGTAATGCCGTAATCCAGCACATAGATGCGATCGGATATATCCATGACGACTTGCATGTGATGTTCAATAAGCAGGATCGTGAGATCAAACTCATCTCGGATGTCTTTGATGAAGTGAGTCAAATCTTCCGTTTCTTTTGGATTCATGCCGGCAGCAGGTTCATCCAGCAGCAGCAATTGAGGGTCTGTTGCCAATGCCCGTGCGATTTCAAGCTTGCGTTGAAGGCCATAAGGCAGGCTGGATGCTTTTTCCTGGGATAGATTGGCCAAACCCACTTTATCCAGTAAAAAATATACTTTTTCGAGAATGTGTTTTTCTTCTTTTTGATATCCTGGGAGTCGAAACATAGCCTGATAAAGGTTGGATTTAAGGTGCAGGTGCTGTGCAATAAAAATATTGTCCTCTACTGACAAATCCTTGAACAGGCGTATGTTTTGAAAAGTTCGGGCCATCCCCTGGCGGGTAATAAGATGGGGTTTCAGTCCGGTAATGTCCTTATCACCAAACAGGATGCTTCCGGCGGTTGGCTTATAAACGCCGGTAATCATGTTGAAAGCGGTCGTTTTGCCGGCGCCGTTTGGTCCTATAACGGCAACGATCTCACCATTATGGATATCCAGCGAGAGATCCTTGACCGCGGTGAGTCCGCCAAATTGCATGGTGATGGTATTCGTTTTCAGGAGTGTCATTTAGAAGACACCTCCTTCTTTGAAAAACGTTTTGTGAAAAAATCGATGATTCGCTGCCAGGAAAGCTCTCTGGTTCCCATGAGACCGTTCTGGAAGAAGATGACGACGATCATCAGCATCGTGGAAAAAACCACCATCCGCAAGCCGGGGATCCCCGTCATGTTAATCGGGCCGATTCGAATCGACTCATCCAGTACCCGCAGCGTTTCCAGCCCGGAGGTGACCACAAAGGCTGATATGACCGATCCGGTCATACTGCCCATTCCTCCGAGAACAATCACCAGCACCACGTTAAATGTCAGCACAAAACGGAACATCAACGGATTCACCGCACCCTGAAGACTGGCCAGCAGACCGCCGCCAACGCCGGCGAAGAAAGCGCCGATGACAAAAGCCATGACCTTGTGCTTGAACAGATCGACCCCCATGCTTTCCGCGGCAATTTCATCTTCTCGAATGGCTTTGAAAGCTTTACCGTAGCTGCTGTTGACAATGGCAAACATAATGTACAGGGTGATCAGAGCTGTTCCGTAACTCCACCAAAGATTAGTGGTGCCCGGTATGTTTTTTAAACCAAGTGCCCCGTTGGTGATGCTCTGCGTGTTCGTGATGACGATCCGGATGATTTCTGAAAAGCCCAATGTGGCAATCGCCAGATAATCTCCTCTAAGGCGAAGTGCAGGAGCGCCGATGAGAAAGGCAACAAAAGCCGCAAAAAACCCACCCACGATAATGGCAATAGGGAAAGGGGCGTTCAGATTGGCCAGCACTGGAACAATCGGGGTTAAAAAATAATTTTGCTCTTTTACAGCTGGCGGCATCGTAAGGAGGGCAGTCGCATAGGCCCCGACGGCCATGAATCCGGCATGGCCCAGGGAAAACAGGCCGGTGAACCCATTGATCAGGTTCATGCTCATTCCCAGAATGGCATAAATGGCACACAGATTAAGAATGCGAACATTATAGGAACCGAGGTTACGATTGGCGTACATCAGGAATAGTGCCAACACCAGGATGGCCGCCAGGTTCAGGATCAGATTTCGTTTTTTCTGATTCATGGCTACACCTTCTCTGCTGTTTTTTCACCCATGAGACCCGTGGGCTTGACCAATAAAATGACTATCAGTAACACAAAAGCAAACGCATCCCGATAACCGGTGAGCCCGGGAAGGAAAGCAATGAGCATAATTTCACCAATTCCCAGGACAAATCCTCCCAACACGGCACCGGAAATATTGCCGATACCGCCGACAACCGCGGCGATAAAACACTTGAGCCCGGGGATCAGTCCCATGGTTGGAACAATCTGTGGAAATTTCATGCCCCACATGATGCCGCCAAAAGCAGCGAGAATGGACCCTATGGCGAAAGTAACGGTAATGGTACGATCCACATCAACACCCATAAGGCGAGCGGTATCATGATCTTTTGAAACCGCTCTCATTCCCAGGCCAGCTTTCGTTTTGTGGATAAGGAAATGAAGTCCGATGAGTAAAACTACTGTAGCAACGGGAATGTAGAGAGTGAGAGCCTGTAATGAAATGTTGCCAATCTGGATTACGCGGGTAAACATGGAAACCGTTGGAAAAGCTTTTGGACGGCCGCCAAAGATGACGACAGCCAGATTCTGCAGGAAGAATGAAGCTCCAATAGCCGAAACCATGATGGTGATGCGCGGTGAATGTCGTAGAGGTTTATATGCCGCTCGTTCCACAATCATTCCAAGCGAAGCGGTCAGAAGAACAGCGACTAAAAAAGTCATGTACCAGGGCAGGGAAAAAATGGCAATGCCGTAAAAGGCAAAGTATAATGACATCATAAAAATTTCTCCATGAGCAAAGTTGATCAAGCGCAAGATGCCGTATACCATGGTGTACCCAATGGCGATGAGAGCATAGAGGCTGCCCAGAGAGATACCGTTCGTCAGGTACTGCATAAACAGGTCAAAAGACATAGCGACACCACCCCGATCTGAATTCAAATTTAGGTGCTTGTGAATTGGTGCGTGCATCAAACAGATGCTTCCCTTCCAATTCAGGAAGGGAAGCAGTCTAGCTTGGTTGATGGAACAATTTAAAATGGGTTCTTGTCAGTGGTAAAGGTATGGTTTACTGAGGTTCCACAGTGTCCATGTAGGTGAAGACTCCATCTTGAACGGTTTTGATGACAGCATTCTTTTCAGCGTCTCCATGCTCATTCAGGGTAATGATACCGGCAGCTCCCGGGAATCCTGAAGTGGCAGCGATGGCGTCACGCAGCGCAGGTCCGTCGGTGGTGCCGGCGCGTTCTATGGCATCCAGAATGAGGATGTAAGCATCATATCCCAGTGCCGTCACTGCGGCGGGTTCCCGGTTGTACTTGGCGCGGTAGGCATCCAAAAATACTGCAGTTTCATCTGTGAGAGGTGCATCAGCGTCGAAGAAAGTAGAAAATACAACACCTTCCACATTATCCAGTCCAATTTCGATGAATTCAGGTGTTTCCCACGTATCTCCGCCAATGAAGGGCACTTCAATACCGAGTGTTTTAGCCTGGCTGATCAGCAATGCGGATTCTGTAAAGTTACCAGGGGCAAAAATAACATCAGGATTTTTGGCATTGACATTCAACAACTGTGAAGAGAAATCTTGGTCGCCGGTCTGGTAATCAGAGATTTCAACAATGGCATCCGGATCGCCTGTGAGTTCTTTGAATGCATCCTCAAAGAAACTGGCCAGACCAACCGCATAGTCATTGGAGACTTCGCGGATGATAGCGGCTTTTCTGGCGCCAAGGTTGTTGTATGCATAGTTGGCCATAACAGTTCCTTGGAAAGGATCGATAAAGCATACGCGGAAATAGTAGTCATTGCCCTGCGTGACAAGCGGGTTGGTGGCAGAAGCGGCAACAGCGGGAATCTGAGCAGTTTCAAAGATTGGGCCTCCCGCCATGGAGAAACCACTGCCCCAGCTTCCGATAACGGCGACAACTTGCTCCCGTTCAATCAAGCGGGAAGCGGCATTGGCGGCCTCGACAACATCTGAGCGGTTATCGACAACGACAAACTCAACAGGTCTTCCCAAAACAGTGGGGTACAATTCGTGGGCCAGTTCAACCCCTTCGACTTCTAGGGCTCCACCGGCTGCATTGGCACCGGTCATCGGCTCGAATACACCAATCCTGATGACATCGCCATCTGCTGCAGGTGCTTCTGCAGGGGCTTCCCCATTCTCTGTTTCAGCAGGTTCTTCGGGTGCCGGTGCGGGGGCTGGGCTGCTGCATCCACTCATCACCAGTGAAAAACTCAACAGCAGAATCATGAAAATCAATAAACTTTTTTTCAAATCTCTTCCTCCTTTGTTTTCGTGATAGGCACAATTTTCTTGTCTTTTGCCCCTTCATTATACCGTATCTTAAGTTCTTTGACAAAAGGTTTTTGTTCCTGGAGAATTTGATATTATAAGGATCAGGCACTACCTGACAAATCTGCATTGTGGAACCGGCCACAATTCGTTATAATGAGTGTAAGCATGGGACTCTGTGGATCGAAAAGATGCTTTCAGCGCTCATTGGTCCCGCGTTTTGAAAGAACGTGCAGCCATTAATTTATCAGAAAAAGCGTCCACTTATACTGGTAACGGGATAGCGGACATGATGAACAAACATTATCATTACATGACGAAAGGATGACCTGACAGATGAAACCAAGCATGATCCGTAATGCAGCCCTTGCAGCTGAGGGTTGCCAGAAAATAGATTGGGCAATCCGCCACATGCCGTTATTGCAACAACTGGAAAAAGAATTTCGAAAGACAAAACCTTTGAGAGATATCCGCCTTACCATGTCGATTCATCTGGAGGCGAAAACGGCATATCTTGCTAAAGTGCTGGCCTCTGCAGGAGCTGTGGTGGCTGTTACCGGCAGCAATCCACTATCTACCCAGGATGCCGTTGCGGCTTCTCTGGCAGATGAGGGAATGCTGGTATATGCCTGGCATGGCGCAACGGCGGAAGAATACACCACACATTTGCGAGCGGCATTGGATATTGGACCGCACATTATTATTGACGATGGCGGTGACCTTGTTCACTTAGTGCATCAGGAACGCCGAGATCTGCTGGAAAATCTAATAGGCGGATCGGAAGAAACGACTACAGGCGTCATGCGCCTGCGGGCAAGAGCGGCGGATAAGCAGCTGGCATTTCCGATGATGGCGGCGAATGATGCTTTTTGCAAATACTTATTCGATAATCGCTATGGCACAGGACAGTCCGTATGGGATGGTATCAACCGGACCACTAATTTAATTGTTGCTGGCAAGACGGCTGTGATCATCGGCTATGGCTGGTGCGGCAAAGGCTGTGCTATGCGGGCCAGGGGGCTGGGGGCTGATGTCGTTGTCTGTGAAGTGGATCCGGTAAAAGCTCTGGAAGCTGCCATGGAAGGATACCGGGTTATGACCATGGATGAAGCTGCGGTGGTGGGCGATTTTTTCATTACCGTAACGGGATGTCGTCAGGTGATCAAGGAACATCATTACACCAGGATGAAAAATGGCGCTCTGCTGGCCAATGCCGGCCATTTCGATGTTGAAATTGACATTCCTGCCTTAAAATCCCTGGCGATCGCAGAAAAATGTGTCAGGAATAACATACAGGGATTTCAGCTGGCAGACGGCCGATGGATATACCTGCTGGCAGAAGGACGACTGGTTAACCTCGGAGCGGGGGACGGTCATCCGGCTGAAATTATGGACATGAGCTTTGCCATTCAGATCTTGTCGGTCTTACACCTACTGAAAAACCGCGATACACTGGAAGCTGGTGTGCATGACATTCCCAGAGAAGTGGATGAAAAGGTGGCACTGATGAAATTGGCGGCAATGGGACTATCCATTGATCAACTGTCAGCAGAACAACAGGCATACCTTGCCGGATGGGAATCCTGACAAAGGAATGATGCGGCCAGGTTAAGTACTGGTGGAATGAGGACTGAGGCGAAGCCTATGACTGAAAATCTCGTAAAACCCCGTAAAAAGGTATCAAAATCCCTGGCGGTCACATTGATCGCCGGGGCTACTTTTCTATTGCTGTTTATCTACGGGACAGCCGGTTTTTTGCTGTTTCAGTACTTTCGTGAAAATTCGGTACAGCGGAACGATCAGGATAAAATGCAGTTTCTGCCAACGCCAGGTTTAAAGCAGGGTGCGATAGAGATAACATTGCCAGTCTTAATCCAGCCAGAGACTGAAATCATCACTGCATATATCCAGATGGATGCACCTATTGAAAAAAGCCGCGAGCAAATTGCTGCTCTGGAACGGAGCGTTGTCCTTATTGAGTCAGGTGAAAATCGGGGCTCTGGCGTTATTATAAGTCTCGGGGGACATGTCATCACCCCTTATCATGTGATTGAATCGGCGCCTTATCTGGCCAGGGCAGTAGTGAACACAACGGCAGAAGAATATTCAACTTATGAATTGATGCTGCTTGGGTATGATGCTGAGCAGGATCTCGCTCTGCTGAAATTTAAAAATATCACACATTTATCCCTCCAGCCACTACCCCTGGGAAGTTGCGCCAAACTGTCGGAAGGCCAGCAAATCATAACCATCTGCACGTGTGACGGGGTGGCGAAACCGGTAAGGGATGGTACAATTTCCGGAAACCATCAGTTCGGTGAAACAGACTATATACAGATAAATGCACCCCATAAACCAGGCATATCCGGAGGAGCCGTCCTGAATATGGAAGGAGAGCTGATCGGCCTCATCTCTCTTGCGGTTCAGGAGACGGAAAACATCTATTTTGCTATCTCGGCAGATGACATCAAGGCATTGATTGATGACAATGTCCATTGGGTGAAGCCGTAAGCTATGGATAAGAATATAAAAAAAGCTTGCATCATTAACCCGACTTATATATAATGAGTAACAAATTCAATGAGTGATCGCGTTGAACGGGAGAGTAAATCCATGATCCAACACTCAGCGAGCCGGGGAAGGTGAGAGCCCGGCAGGAGGATGGGATTGAAGAACACCCGGGAGCATCCGACCGAAACGGCCGTCAGTGCCTTAGTAGACTCGGACGGCCGTCCTCCGTTACAAGGAGCAGGTATCGAAAAGTGAGTTTCTGATTGTTTAGAACCATCACTTCTCTGTACCGGATTAAGTGAGTCTGATGAATCAGGCTAATCAGGGTGGTACCGCGGAAATCATAACCCGTCCCTTGCTGCAGGTAAACTGTGCAATGGATGGGTTTTTTTTATTTATCAATAGAGGTACAAACCCGAGTTTTTATGAAATATACTGAAGGTCGGAAGGAGAATGGATCATGGACAGAACATATGTAAAAGAACTTTCGGGAAAGCAAGGCCAGATGGTGACTGTCAAAGGGTGGATTCATCGGATACATGATCTGGGGAGTATTGCTTTCTTGATGCTGCGGGATAAGACGGGGTTGGTTCAAATGGTGTTGGAAGGTGATCTTCAAGAAGGCCTGCGACTGGAAACGGCCGTTGAAGTAGTCGGGAAATGCCGGCAAAATGAAAAAGCGCCTGCTGGTCTTGAAGTGGAAGTATCCACCTTGACAGTAGTGGGTCGAGCTAACTACGAGGTGCTTCCTTTCCCCGTTAACAAGGAAGAACAGGTCCATTTGGAAACAAGACTGGATCACCGGACCATCAGCCTCCGACCGGCAAAGGCTCGCGCGCCATTCACAGTGCAGCAAGGCATTGTGGAAGCTTTTCGGCTGTATTTAACCGGTCAGCATTTTTCGGAGATCCACACACCCAAAATTCTCTCTGCAGGAACAGAAGGCGGATCGGAAACTTTCACGGTGAAGTATTTTGACACCCGGGCGTTTCTGGCCCAGAGCCCTCAGTTTTATAAGCAGATGATGGTGGGGGCTGGATTTGAACGGGTTTTTGAAATTGGCCATGCATACAGGGCTGAGTTGCACAATACCTGGCGCCATCTGAATGAGTATGTCAGCCTGGATTTGGAAATGGGGTTTATTGACAATGAAGAAGATGTCATGGCCATGGAAGAAGGATTCATGAAAATGCTGATTCCCTATCTGCAGGATCATTGTGGTGAAGCTCTGGAGTTGCTGGGGGTTAAACTTCCGGAAGTGGTTGAAATTCCAAGAATAACACTGGCAGATGCGCAGACAATTTTGACAGCAGAGTATGGAAAATCCTCACCGCCGGGAAACCTGGATGCAGAAGGTGAAAACCTGCTGGCAGAATATATCTGGAAAACACATGGCAGTGAATTCGTCTTTATTACCCGATATCCCACTGTAAAGCGACCGGTCTACACCATGCCGTATGAAGAGGAGCCTGCAGTCACCCGCAGCTTTGATTTGCTTTTCAGAGGCCTTGAAATCACCACAGGCGGCCAGCGTATTCACGATTATGACCATCTGGTGGCGAATATGAGACGATTCGATTTGGATCCGTCGGATTTTTCCTTTTACACGGAAAGCTTTCGCTATGGAATGCCGCCGCACGGCGGGCTGGCCATTGGTTTGGAACGCCTGACCATGAAACTCTGTGGACTCAGCAACATCCGGGAAGCCACGTTGCTGCCCCGGGATCTGAAACGGTTAACACCTTAAGGAGTTGAAAGAGATGAGGAGACTGTCCAACTTTGTATTGACTAAAGGAGGAATTACCTGTGCGAATTAACCCTGAAGAAGTAGCCAGAGTAGCTCGACTGGCCCGGCTCTCACTGACTTTTGAGGAAGAAACAGCCTATGCCCGTGAATTTGATGATATCTTAGCTCACTTTGCGGTCATTGATGGATATGATCTGACGGGAGACGTCGCTTTTCGAAGCGATCAGGCTGTTCCAGAGCTTTTGAGACAGGATAAACCAAAGTTGTTTGAAGATCAGTCAAAGCTTCACCATAATGTGAAGAAGATGAAAAACGGCCTGATAGAAGTGCCGAAAATTTTGGAATAGGAGGAGAAGTCCATGGGATCAACCATTATCACACTGGAACAGCATCGACATTGGTTTCGAAGTCGAGAGGCTTCCGCTAAAGAACTGACTACCGCTGCCCTTGATCGTATTGACCGGGCGGAACCTTCTGTGAAAGCCTACCTGACACTTTGCCGGAAATCGGCACTGCAGCAGGCGGAAATCCATGACAGACGATTGGAAGCAGGAGAAGAAACAGGCTTTCTTGCCGGCGCCCCCATAGCCGTAAAAGACAACATGTGTACGGATGGGATTCGAACTACCTGCGCTTCCCGCATGTTGGAGGATTTCATTCCTCCCTATGACGCTTCAGTGGTGACACTGCTTCAGGCAGCGGGAACAGTGATGGTTGGGAAAACCAATCTGGACGAGTTTGCTATGGGATCCTCTACAGAAAACTCTGCTTTTCAATGTACCTGCAACCCGTGGGATTTAAGACGCGTGCCGGGAGGGTCCTCTGGAGGCTCGGCAGCCGCTGTTGCAGCGGGAACTGTCCCGCTGGCGCTGGGATCTGATACAGGGGGCTCAATTCGACAACCAGCATCTTTTTGCGGAGTGGTAGGACTCAAGCCAACATACGGGCTTGTTTCCCGCTATGGTTTAATTGCCTTTGCTTCTTCCCTTGACCAGATTGGCCCGTTTACGCGAACGGTGACAGACAGTGCCCTAGCCCTGGACGCACTGGCAGGATATGATCCCAAAGATGCCACCAGCCTTCGGATTCGCCGTGAGGGTTCATATAAAGACGAGCTTGAAAAACCGATAAAAGGCTTGAAAGCGGCCTTGCCGAAGGAATATCTTCAGGAGGGAATCGACTCCGAAATCCGCAGAGTACTGACAGACAGCGCTTTGTTGCTGGAGTCCATGGGAGTGGCGGTAGAAGAAGTCACGTTACCTTATTCCGATGCAGGTTTATCCGCCTATTATCTCATCTCCTCAGCGGAAGCCAGTTCCAATCTGGCCCGCTTTGACGGCATTCGCTATGGCTATCGACCGGACACATTTGAAACACTGGAAGAACTGATGGTGCGAACCAGGACAGAGGGATTTGGCAGTGAAGTTAAGCGACGGATCATGCTGGGTACTTATGCACTCAGTTCGGGATACTATGATGCCTACTACCACAGGGCTCAGTTGCTGCGCAATCGGATCCGGGAACAGTTTAACGATATCTTTGCAGATTATGATATCGTCCTGGGACCAGTAACACCTTCCTTGCCCTTTGTCCATGGCGAAAAGCTGGATAATCCGCTGGAAATGTATCTGGGAGATATTTTTACTGTTGATGTTAACCTGGCAGGATTGCCGGCTGTTTCCCTCCCCGCCGGATTTACTCAAAACGGACTGCCTGTGGGGATTCAACTCATCGGCGGGCACCTGACAGAGAAGAGGCTTTTAAATGTTGCTTATCAAATTGAACAGGCGCTGGCTTTGGATTTGACAAGCCCTGTTGCGAAGGAGGTGCTTTAATGAAGTGGGAAACAGTCATTGGACTGGAAATTCATGTCGAACTGGACACAAAAACAAAGATTTTCTGCACATGCCCCACTACTTTCGGGGCCCCTCCCAATCAGCACACTTGCCCGGTGTGCATGGGGCTTCCGGGTACGCTGCCGGTCATGAACCAGGCAGTGGTAGATATGGCAGTGAGAGCGGGGCTGGCCTTGGGCTGCCAGATTCAGGCCGCCAGCAAAATGGATCGTAAAAACTATTTTTATCCAGATCTGCCTAAAGCTTACCAAATCTCACAGTATGACCTGCCCATCTGCACCGGTGGTGAGGTGAATATTGATGTGGATGGCAGCAAGAAAGCCATCAGGATTCACCGGATCCATATTGAGGAAGATGCGGGAAAACTGCTGCACGATGAGTATGAACCCGTTTCCTATATTGACTATAATCGGGTTGGAGTTCCACTGATCGAAATTGTCTCAGAAGCGGACATGCGTTCACCGAAAGAAGCGGTGGCTTTTCTGCGGGCAGTGCGGGCAATTCTTCAGTATGCAGGTGTTTCAGACTGCCGAATGGAGCAGGGGTCCTTGCGCTGCGACGGCAATATTTCCCTGCGTCCGTTTGGCCAGGAAGCCTTTAATGCAAAGGTGGAACTGAAAAACATTAACTCTTTCAAAGAACTGCAAAAAGCCCTCGAGAAAGAAGAAAAAAGACAGGCGGAACTTTACAGTTTTGAAGAAGGGCATAAAGTGGTGCAGGAAACAAGACGGTGGGACGCTGAAAAAGGCCGCACCATTTCGATGCGGTCCAAGGAAGACGCTCATGACTACCGTTATTTCCCGGATCCCGATTTAAAACCAATCTTTCTGGGGAATGCCTACATCGAAAAAATTCGCAAAGACCTGCCGGAACTGCCAGCGGTTAAGGCAGACCGCTTTAGACACGATTATGGACTGACCCCTAAAGAGATTGCCATTCTGACTTCGGAAAAAGCGCTCAGTCACTTTTATGAAGCTGTTGTTGAAGCGGGAGCCGATGCAAAAGCGTCTGCCAAATGGATTTTGGGAGACCTGCTTCGCTGCCTGAAGGAAGCAAATCTGGAACCGGAGGATCACCCGGTCCAGCCCCAAAAGCTGGCAAAGCTTATCGCCCTGGTGGAAAAAGGGATCATCAGCGGCACTGTGGGAAGAGAGGTTTTCAGTATAATGTTTGAAACGGGGCAGGACCCAGAAACCATTGTTTCTGAAAAAAGGCTGAAGCAGATTAGTGGTGCCGATGAACTGATGGTTATCATTTCTGAAGTGCTGTCGGCTAACCCTTCTTCTGTTGCCGATTACCGGAATGGCAAAAAACAAGCTTTGGGCTTCCTGATGGGACAGGTAATGAAAGCCACTAACGGCCAGGCTAATCCGAAAATGGCGAAAGAGATGATGGAAAAAGCACTTCAGTCATAAAAAGCAGTCGCTTATGAACCGGACGACCAATCGTCCGGTTTTTTGCGGCGGCTGGTCAGAAGGATGCAGATCGATAATGTGCATTTAACTGGTTTTCCAAGGTTTTTCAATGAAACGAGGTG
>JAWSUV010000074.1:0-12619 GCA_033549305.1 Bacillota bacterium
CGAGGAAGCCCAGACGGAAGTGTTGCGGGAAAGTATCCTGGAAGCAGCCATGGCCTTGCTGGGAACTCCTTATCGTTACGGCGGATCCACGCCTGCCGGGTTTGACTGTTCCGGTTTTGTTAATTATGTGCTGGAGGAGCACGGCATTGACGTGCCCCGAACCAGTGCCGCCATGTACAGTGCAGTGAAAAAGATTTCCTTTGACGAACTGGAACCGGGTGATTTGGTGTTTTTTAGGGGTTACCGGCCAGGCCCGTCGCATGTGGGAATCTATGTCGGCGACGGCGAATTCATCCATGCTCCTTCCACCGGAAAAACTGTTTCCTTCAGCAATATTGACGATCCTTCTTACTGGGGGCGGCGAAAAATTGGTGCGGCGCGGGTGCTTTAATTGCCCGAAAAACAGAGAAATTGGATCACAGACAGTCTCCTTAACCGGGAGGCTGTTTTTTATGGCTGTGCCAGTAAAAAATGCCAGATCATTGCACTTGGTTCATGATCAGTTTATGCTGAACTAATTGCAGGTGTTAACAGATAATCACCCTGAAACATCAGGTCGATCGGGGGCATGAGCCTTTCCAATGGGATTCCCCTCGTCGAACCATCCCGGGCTTCCATCATGGCGATATTTGAACCGATGAAGGAGTGTTGCTGAGCCTTCCAATCCTGGGGGAAAGCACCAATCGCTTCCAGGTATTGGGAATGGGCCCGATTATTTCAGCTATTTTCCTCATCAATCGATCAGGAGATAAGGGAGACGTATATCCCCGATAATGAGGACGGTCCTCATTCTAAATGCCTTGTCTGTTTCCAGTTAATCGGGGTATTCATTCTATAGATGAAAATAAATCTCAATAATAAAACATACCCATCCAGAAAACAACAGATCATCATGGAGCATTACATATCATTTGTTCTCGCATTGTGCGAAAACTGATGGCTGGCGTTTTTGAAAGGGGTAGGACGATGAAGAAGTTAATGGTGTCTTTTCTATTGGTTGCGGCCTTATTGTTTACAACGACTTTGGTGGGGTTTGCCAGCAATCGGGGCGATTTTCATCAATCGATTCAGCAAGAATTTTCAAGGCAAGTGTCGGGTCCAGCGTCATTTGAGGGTGATTTGAATATTGCCACTCGAAAACTCGGAACACGGTTCAACCTTTCCTTGGGAAGCAATACAACGATTGACAGTATTGGGGAACTGGCTGCCTGCCGAATTATGATTACACGGATTGGCAGAAGCGGCAGAGCAAATTTCAGGAATGAAAAAGAAAACATGACAGCCTCTGTATATGCAGGCGAACGGGTTAAATTCACCAGCGTACGCGGAACTGCCGGAACACTGGTCAGCCGTCAGGAGTTTAACCGGACACGTTGCTCATAGAGAAGAGACAGTGGTCACTCATCGGCAACAGGATCGTTAACCGCTTCAGCATCAAAGCCATTGGATGGATGGAAGCCTTTAAAGGCTTGACACCCGGACAATGGCTTTTCTCTGTCTGATAGATAACGCAGCCTTATATTTATGCCTGAGAAACGAAATTATGTTGATGATTCGCTAATGATTCTGATCGTTGCAGCTTTTATTTCGCGAAGCATTGGGTCCAGCCCCTCCGGCTTACGCCCGCCACCCTGTGCACTGGCTGCATTGCCGCCGCCATTACCGCCGATCAGGTGAATGCTCTCTTTCAACAACTGTTGCATTGATAAGCCGTCGGTTTTAGTGTTATTCAGCAGGATGAAGCGGGGTTCGGGAGAGGTGGAGCCCAGTAAAGCTACCACGTCTGGCTGCGATCGAAACGCATTGGCTAAAAAACTCAGCCGCTTGAAGTTCATGGTTTCATCACACACCAGCACAACCGGAATTTCCTGAACGATCTCAGCTTTTGCAAGAAGACGGTGACGCTCCAGCAAAGCCCATTCCTGCTGCACATCCTTGAGCTCCTTCAGGAGCTGCTTGTTTTCATGTCGGAGTGAACTGACTGAAGCCGCCAATTCAGGCCAGCCGACAGACAGCATCCCGGCTGCCTGGGTGGTTTCCTGCAGCAAGGCCTCAAAGGCTTTCAGAGCGCGGTTCCCGCAGAGAAAAGTGATGCGGCAGCCTCCTTTATAGGTTTCGGTTTTGATGATCTTGATCATTCCCACGGTGCCGGTGGCGTGGGGATGAGTGCCGCCGCAGGCACAGACATCGGTATCCTTGACTTCGACCAGGCGGACCTGGTCGCTGATATCCGGAGATTTCCGCAGGACCATGGAATGATAGGTCTCTTCAGAAACCAGGGTGGATTGGACAGGCCGATTTTCAAAAATGATCTGGTTGGCCCGGTGTTCCACCGATGACAGTGCCTCCCGGGAGAAAGGGCCTTTGTCCAGGTCGATGGTGACATGTTGATCCCCCAGATGAAACCCGATGGTGTGGGCATCCAGGGTGTCAAAAATGGCGGACAGGATATGCTGGCCCAAGTGCTGCTGCATGAGATCAAAGCGGCGTTCCCAGTCAACTCTGCCTGTCACATTTTTTTCAGTATTCAACATTTTCCGGAGGTTTTCCGTCACCACATGCCAGATGATTCCCTGATCTTCAAAGACGTATAGTACGGGAACACCGTTCAAATCACCCTGGTCGGAAGGCTGGCCGCCTCCTTCGGGATAGAAAGCGGTTTGATCCAGCGCCACCTGCCAGGCTCCCGCTGGTGTCTTAATGGAAACGCCAGCGGGGAGCATTAACGGTTTAGATGAAAGCAGGCGGCCTTGGAACGTTGTTAAATAGGGATCTTCCCAGTACAGCTTTTTTGTGGCCGAAGGGTGATCATTGGATTGGCTTGTCATTGGCTTTCCTCCTTGTGTGGATGTGGCTATGCTATAATTAGAAAAAACAAAGTGAGGTGTCACGTGTGTCATCATACACGCAATGGGAACAAGTGGTCAACGATCTTTATATAACATTATACCCGGAGTTAAACACGCTGACACAACCGCACCTGTTGCTTTGGCTGATAAACAGACGTCTGGAAGGCCATTCGGCATGTGAAACGGATGAAAATAGGCAAACCGGCAGTTTCTCTGAAACCATGAAACATACCTTTGCCTGGCTGGATCAGCGGATCCGGAAGGAGGAGGCAGTGGCCCTGCCGAATCTGACAGCGGCAGATATTCCCGATCTGGAAACCCTTTTTCAGACAAGGATGAATCAGCAGCTGCGCGCCAGTACCGGCAGCTATTACACCCCCGAAAAACTGGCGGCGTTCATGGTGAAAGAATCGTTGAGATCCCACTATGTGACTCATATGGGAGAAGAAGAGAGGCTGCCTTTCCCTCTTGAGCAGGGTGTTCATGATGATGAGACGTCACCTCGCCTGGCCCAAAAACAGCTGGATTGGTTTAATTCCCTGAATCTGCTGGATTTATCCTGCGGCAGCGGCGTATTTTTGCGGCAGGGACTGCTGGCACTGGTTGCAATCGGGCAGCGCATCCATGGCGTTTGTGGCAGCGGGGTGACAATGGCATCACTCATCAGGGAGGTGGCGGAAAAGCGAATCACCGGAGTGGATCATCAACCGGAAACGCGGCTCCTGGCGGAATTATTATTGCGGCTGCAACTGAAAACAATGTTGGGAGAAGGTCCGGAAAGCGCAGCTTTTCTAAAGAAGCTTAAACTGCAACTTTATTGTGCCAACGCCCTGACCTGGGAACCATCCGGGAATGACAGTGGAGAGAAGGACGCTTACCGGATTATCCTGGGAAATCCACCCTATGTAGGGGAAAAGGGAAATACAGCCCTGTTCCGCGACATGAAAGAAACCCGGTTTGGCCGGCTGCATTATGAGAAGAACATGGATTTTGCCTATTATTTCCTCCACCGCGGACTGGATTTACTGACCCCTGACGGTGTTCTCTGTTATGTCACCACCAGCTACTTCGCCACTGCTGACGGGGCGGCAAAACTGAGAAACCGGTTGCACGAGGATGCGGTCTTTCACTGGTTGGTCAACCCGGAAAGCGTCACCCTGTTTCCCCACGCGAAAGGACAGCACAACCTGATTTACTGCCTGGGAAAACGGACAGGCACTTCAGCGGTCCAACCGAGGCTGCTGCATGTGACAGATGCATGGAGACCGAAGGATTTTCTCAACCGGTTGTTGACCGAAGGGCTCTCTTTTACTGGAAAAGGAGCAACCATGACGCTTTTTTCGGATACGGATGACTTGTTTGACCAGCGGAAGCAGCTTCTTATCCGAAGTCCGGGAAAAAATCGGAAATTGTTGGAAAAAATTGAAAGCACTACCCGATTTCAGGTGCAGGATTTGTGTTTAGTCAATCAGGGCCTGGTATCCGGTGCTGACAAAATGACAGCAAAACATGAACAACTGCTGGGATTCCCAGGGGCCGGAAATGGAATTTTTGTGCTGGATAATGCTGAAAAACAGGCACTCTTAAAAGCTGAACCGGCTCTGGAGCCTTTCCTGAAACCCTTTTACAAAAACAGCCACATCTGGCCATTCCGTGTATCCGGTCAAACAGATCAATGGCTGCTCTATCTGACGGATGTATTGTTGCCTGATTTAGAGCGATTTCCGGCACTGAAACAGCACCTGACGCCCTATCGGCCGTTGCTGGAAAAGCGTCGAGAGGTTCAAATGGGGATCCGGCGGTGGCATTCTCTTCACTGGCCCCGAGACCCGGCGATTTTTGAAAAAGCCAAAGTGGTGGCTCCTCAGCGTGCAGGGCTGAATGTGTTCGCACTGGCACCAGATCCCTGGTATGCCAGTGCGGATGTGTATTACCTGCAGCGGAGGGATACCTGTTTTTATTCCCTGGAATACCTGCTTAGCTGGCTGAATTCGGCATTATGCTATGCCTGGCTCAGCTATTACGGCAAACGGAAAGGCAAAGATCTGGAATTGTATGCTACACCCCTGAAACGAATCCCGGTACCGGAACCACCGGATGCCGATCAGGAACTGTGGATGGCGGAGCAGGTGAAGGCGATCATGAGTCATCATAATCATCCGGAAAAAGTGGTCAGGATTCAACGGGTTATCGATGAACGGTTCCTGGAATGGCTCAGCATCAGCGAGAGGGAAGCTTCCGAACTGCTGGACCAGGTGGCATTACTGCGGAAAGGTTTTGTGCGGCGATGCACCTGACGGAAGATTTGAAGGTGCCGTATGGGAATAAACTCGCTTGCCGTCACTGTAAACCACCACAGAACCCTGCTGGTCGGTGCGATAAATCCAGATGTTGCGATCCGCCAGTCGCTCCAGCACTGTTGGATGTGGGTGACCATGGAGATTCCCGATGCCGGAGGAGATGAGCACCACTTCCGGTCTAACGGTATCCAGAAAAGCGTCGGTGGAAGAGGAAGCGCTTCCATGATGCCCGGCTTTCAGCACGTTTGCCTGCAGCAAAGCAGATGGAAAGGCTGCCAGCATCCGGTCCTCCGCTTCTGCTTCCGCATCACCGGTCATCAGAAAAACCTGCTCACCATGGGAGACGCGTACCATTAAACTCCAGTTGTTGAAATGGTCACCATAATCATAATCAGTGGATAAAATGGCGGCGTTTGCAGTTTCTTCCTCAAACAACATAGTTGTTTCGCGAATCAGGTGCAGCGGAATGTTTTTATCCGCTATCAGACGCAGCAGATTTTCAAAGAGCTGGCTGGTATGGACCACCGGCGGCATATAAACATATGAAACAGGAAAAGTGTTCAAGACGGCATCCAACCCGCCGATGTGGTCCCCATGAGGATGAGAAACAACAAGATGATCGATGCGGGCCACCCCCTGTCGTTTAAGGTAAGCGACCACCCGCTCTCCCTGGGTGGGGTCACCGGCATCAATAAGAATGTTGCTGCCTTCCGGAGTGATGACCAGCAGGCTGTCTCCCTGGCCAACGTCAATCATGTGGAGGGAAAGCTGATCCGGCTGGGAATGGCTGGTACAGCCAGTCGCCGCCGACAGCCACAGAAGTACCAGAACCAGCAGAAGACTGATGTTTTTTCGGCAAAAGTGTTTCACAAAACGGCTCCTTTCGTGATAAAATCGAAAAAGCTGATATGAACCTGCAGCCAATGGCGGATCTCCTGAGGATCAACGACTTAAGCAGGAAAGAAGGATAAATGATGGCATTTTTATGGCATTTCTGGAAAAACAGACTCTTATGTCTGATCGCATGGCTGCTGATCATCAGCGTGGCAATTGCCGCCGGCTGCAGCAGGGATCTGCCCCAGGCTGAGCGGGAAGAGGCAAAGCCGGAAATAAAGCTGGATCCGCTCTTTTTACCTGACAGGCAGGTGCCAACGCTGACGACAGGTGATGCTGGACTCGTATTTCAGTGGCCGGGAGAAACCTGGGACATCTTTGAGGATGTTTCCGGGATCTATGTGGTGGATCAAGCGTTGGAATACCGAATGGATCTTCAGCTCAAACGCCAGCAACTGAATATATTGGAGCTGGCCTGGCGGGCGGATGAGTTTTCAGTGGAAAACGTCATCATTCGAAAGATTGAACCGTTATTGGAAGGCTTCCTCCTCACCGCCGAAAACCGGCAGGGAACCGGTCTGCTCATCCATCTCCGGAATCTGGAATCCGGGGATATGGAGCTCCTGACGGAAAATCCGGCCGGATCTCTGTTACACCTCATCAGCCCGGACGGGAGCAAGGTGGCTTATCAATCTGCTGATCAGGGGATCGTCACCACCTATCATACAGTAACCGGACGCAAGATGGTGTTGGCAGCATTGACGCAGGATCAGTTTTGCGGTGACTGGACAGAACAGACACGCTTTTCGCCCCTGGGGGGTTACGTGACGGTGGAAATGCCTGATTGTGAAACAGGCCGTCCTGTTCAGTTTACCACATATGGTGCCGATACCGGGAGACTGATTCATCAGCCATTACCGGGAAAGAGTCCGCGATGGGATCCGGATGAAAGAAAAATTGTCTTTATCATTCAGCCGGATGCTGCATCTGACACTGCCTTGGAGGATGATCGCACACAACTGGCTGTCTACTTTCTGGACCGGCGGGAACTGCAGTTTTTAAACCGGGTGCAGGAAGGTTTTCAGATCCACGAAGCACCCATCTTCAGCCGACAGGACCCACTTTTGCTCTATGCCGTGGCGCGGACAGAAGAACAGAAGCTGGTCATGTATCACCTTGACAGGCAGGTGCAGCAGACACTGCCGCTTCCGGGGCCGGACCAGGTACCGGTGTCGGAAGACGGGTGGCTGTTTGTTTATCCGCTGTTGGTGGTGCCTGTGGTGACGGGAGAAGCAACCGCTCTTTTTATATATGATTATCAATCGGAGCTGATGGAGATGATGCCGTCTGTAAGTGCCTGGGTGGATTCATGGGAGCAAACCAGGTATCTGATGAGTGACGGTGGTTCAGGTTTTTATTATCTGTCTGATAACCGTTTGATGCATACAGCCGGAGGGAACCACCAGGTGATCATGACTTTGCCACCCGGAAGCAGCCTCGAGGATCTGATGGTCTCTCAGCAGCAACTGATGGTGGTTATGCGGTCCGGGAAGGGAGACAAAACAGCCGTGTTTCCCGGTCTTTAGAAAAGGGCACGGGTATGGTATAGTGATAGATGACTACTCCCGGAGAAGTTGGAAAGGGGGCCGAACATGGTTCTTCATATATTTTCTGCAACTAAAAAAGAGCGGGTAATGCTGCTGAAGCAGTACATTCATACTGATCATCTGCCAGGAATGGACATAAAGTCAGATACTTCCCTGATCCAGTCCGGCAAACGGGGAATAAAAAGCGTGAAAACGCAAAAACATTATCAGCGTGTCCCTGGGTACTGGCTGATGGTGGAGTTTCAGAAAAGCCGGCAGGGGATTCAACTGTATCATCAACTAAAAAAACAACTCCCGGCTCATCGACTGAATGAAGAGGTCTTTTATCCCCAAACAGAACTTCCCGGGCCGCAGCTGGAGGAAAAATGGCTGGAAAAGTACCATTTTAACAACGAAACCCTGGAAGAAACCAGCCGACTGTTTTTGCAGGAAATTCGTGGTCACCTGAAAGAACGACGTCCGGGCATTGCGTACCAGGGTATTTTACTGTTACTGCGGCTGAATCCATTTTTTATGAAGAAATACCGCCGTTACTATTTCCTGGAAGATCTGGCTTATCATTATGAAAGTCTGGGGAATTTGGGAAAGGCGGTCAAATGTTTCCAGTTACAGCAGCGAATCCGCCCGGATTCGCCGGAGCCCTACCTGAACATCAGCAGCTTTTATATTGTGAACGGGCTGGAAGATAAAGCCCTGCCCGTGTTGCGGAAAGCCATCCGAAAACATCCGGCCAACCCTTATCTGATGAGCAATTTAATCATTGCCATGTGCAACCTGGGGCAGTTTGACGCGGCTATCATGATACTCAAGAAAGCCCTGGAAAAGGATCTGCAAAACGGGTTTTACTGGAAAATGCTGGGGGATGTGTTTTACGAAATTGAAGAAAACGATGCGGCCATTCGCTGCTTTAAGAAAGCAATTCGCTTTACAGACAAAGAAAAGGCCAAAGATCTTTCGACGGATCTTCACAGCGGGATAGCCGCCTGCTATTATGAAGAGGGTCAGTACAAAAAAGCCCTGGACCATTACCTGAAGGTGCTGCAGATCCATCCGGACGACCACTACACCCTTATCAGCCTGGCACAGCTTCACTTTTACAAGCTTAAAAACTCAAGCGAAGCACTGAATTACTCTAAGAAAATTTTGGAAATCATGCCGGAAAACGGGTATGCCCATTACCATATCGGCCTGATTTACATGGACCTGGAAATGATGGAAAAAGCCAGGTGGCACCTGTATAAGGCACGCCGGCTGATGCCATATTACAATCCGATCCACGAAGCGATCCAGCTGCTTAAAAAAGACTGGTTCAGGCATTCAAAGAGACAGGCAAACCAGTTGGGTCGTCCGGAACGCTAAAACAGGCTCCAAACGGGAGGTATTAAGTTGGATAAAAGGCACATGCGGACCATACCTGCGGCCATCCTCATCCTGTTGATGCTCGGAGCGGCTGTGTTTCCAGCAGCAGGTGCTCAGATGCCTGTGCAGGACACTGAAGTGGATGAGTTGACAGAAGTGACCATGCGAGCCCTGGTACTGGCGGTGGAAGAACGTCCTGTTACCGATCAGTTTTACCAGACGCAGTGGGTTACGATTGAGATATATACCGGTTCTTTGAAGGGGACAGTGATGACCGTTGAGAATCACCTGTCAGATCATCCTGTCTACGATATACCGGTGGAACCAGGGGACCGGGTGCTGGTGATTCAGGAAGAATATGCACCGGAAGAAACTGAATTTTACATTATCGACTATGTGCGTGACACCACCATTTTGTGGATTGTTCTCCTATTTTTGGCGATGTTGCTGATCATTGGCCGCTGGAAAGGCTTTAAAACGATTCTCACCCTTGCATTAACCTTTTTCATGATTATCCGCGTCCTCCTGCCCGGTCTGTTGAACGGGTATCCGCCCATTCCTCTGACCATAGGCGTTTCCTTTGTGATCACGCTGGTCACCATCATTCTGATCAATGGGATTAATGTGAAAAGTATGGCGGCTGTTGCCGGAATTTTTGGAGGCCTGCTGGCTGCGGGGGTGGTGATGTTTATCGTAGGCAGCCAGGTGCGTCTGACAGGCATGTCAAGTGAAGAAGCCATCATGCTCCTCTATATTCCCCAGGCTGTTTCCTTTGATTTCCGCGACCTGCTCTTTGCCGGTATCATTATGGGGGCACTGGGGGCGGTGATGGATGTGGGCATTTCGATTGCTTCTTCCATAACGGAGATTTATCGTGTCAATCCCGAGATCACTTCCCGCCGCCTGATGATATCTGGCATGAATGTGGGGCGGGATATCATGACAACCATGTCGAATACGTTAATCCTTGCCTATACGGGGGCTGCACTGCCTTTGTTGCTGCTTTTCATGGCCTATGGTACGCCCGCGGTCAGAATCTTGAACATGGACCTGATTGCCACGGAAATTGTCAGGGCGTTGTCGGGAAGCATCGGTTTGCTGCTGACCATTCCGTTGACTGTCGTTGTCAGTGTTTTTCTCTTGAAGCGAGCACCCGAATCTTTTAAAAAAACAACATGAGTTCTCCGGGGGAGGCACCTGTGTGAAAAGGCCTGCATCATTTGTCGTTCCTGCATTTATCGGCGGCCTTTGGCTGGCAGACGTAACACCCACCATATCCCCATTACTGATGGCGGTGCTCCTGGTCATCACCTGTATCGTACTGATGCTGGCTGAGGGCCGCCGTCTGGTGGTATATTTCATGATCCTGGCGGCAATGCTGGGCTTCTTTCGGATGCAGCAGCATCAGAACGTTTCCCCACTGGAAATGCTGTCAGCAAAGGCGCAGTTGGACAGTCAGCCTTTCCAGCTGGAAGCGGTAGTGATGGATCACCGGCGCGTGTCCGGTTATACCTCCCGTTACCAGGTGGAAATCCGGCGTATTGACATGGGAGAGCAGGCGCTGAAAACCCGGCTGCCGGTTATTCTTCAGGTGCGTGACTATGAAGGAATCCTTCGCCAGGCGGCTCCGGGCACCACGATCAACATTGATTCTTTTACCCTGTCTCATGATTTGCGCAGACAACAGGATGAGCTCTATTTAAAGAACTGGAAATCTCAGGGATATCAGGCAGTCCTGGAATTGCCGCCAAGCGGCATGAAAGTGACCGGCACACCTGTCAACTGGCGGTCTGCAGCTTACCGTGTACGGGATCGTTCGGAAAAAATGATCGACAGCCTGTTGCCTGAACCGGAGAACCGTGTATTGAAGAGCTTGTTTTTCGGAAACCAGGGATATTTGGATGCCTCAATGAGAGCGCTCTTTACCCGGACAGGAACGGCCCACCTCATAGCTGTTTCCGGCCTTCATGTGGGGATTCTCGCTCTGTTCTGCCAAGTGACACTTGGAAAACTGGGTGTTGGGAAAAGAATCACCCGGATGATAACAGTATTATTCGTGTGGTTTTATGCCGCCATGGCGGGGTTCCCCATTTCCATTCTTCGGGCGGGTACCATGTATACGCTGTATGCAGCGGCCTTGCCCCTGGAACGCCGGTTTGACGCCAAGAGCATGCTTCTCTGGAGCGGGATGCTGTTTCTCTGGCTGAATCCCCTGAGCCTGTATACGGTTTCTTTCCAGTTATCGTTTGCGGCTGCAGCCATCCTTTTATGGTTATATCCCCGGCTGAAAAAACAGGTTTCAATTCCTTCAGTTCCAGGGATTAATCTGTTCCTGATCACCCTGGCGGCCCAGCTGGGCACATGGCCGATTATCGCCTGGCATTTTGGGACATTATCGATGGTATCCTTGCCGGCCAACTTGTTGATCATCCCCATGATTGGTATCCTGATGCCTCTGGCTCTGATCATGACAACTACAGGATTCATCAGCCCAATACTGGCAGCCGGACCGGCTTTTCTCGTGGAAGGCGGCACCCGCTACCTGATTACGGTAGCTGAATGGTTCCACAGGATTCCTTATGCAGAAGTGACGGTCCCGCCGCTTAGCCCCGGCTGGTTGATCATTTACTACCTGTTACTGTCAATTATTTGCTGGCGATTGAAACAGAGAGGAGCTGAAATAGATGGAGAGGAATGGAAAATGGATGGAGAATGGGCGAAAAGCGTTGATCCTCGTTGATTACACTATGGATTTTGTGGCTGCCGACGGCAAACTGACCGTGGGTGAACCCGGCCAGCAGCTTGAAGCTGTGATTGCTGAAAAAATCAAGACCTACGCCTCGGCAGGGCACCTGATTTTGGCAGTTAACGATCTGCACGAAGTCCATGATATTCATCACCCGGAGCATGAACTGTTTCCACCGCACAACCTGGCAGGTACAAAGGGACGCTGCCTCTACGGTGAGATTGAAGGATTAATGGAACGCGTTGAATCGGAATATCCGGGACAGGTCTTCCGGCTGGACAAACGCCGCTATTCCGCTTTTTGCGGAACACCACTGGAACTGATCCTTCGGCAGGAGCGGATTTTGGACATTGAATTGGCGGGTGTCTGCACAGATATTTGTGTGATGCATACTGCCATTGAGGCGTACAACAAAGGATTCCGGGTGCACATTGACGAAGAAGCGGTAGCCAGCTTCAATGAAACGGCCCATCGGACGGCGCTGGATCATTTTGAATCAGTACTGGGATTTCAGGTAAAGAGAAGAGGGTAGCGGATGCAGGCAATCAAAAAGCTGAAAGATACACCCCTTGACCAGATTTCCCCAGTGTTTATCATCACCGGAGAAGAAGAACTGCTGATGAAGCGTTATCTGACCACGCTGATTCATCTGGTGGTTCCGCCGGAGATGCAGGATTTGAATCTGGTGACGTTTGAAGGAAAAGAATTTACGCTGGAAGGGTTGCTGGAAGCTCTGGAAACACTACCGGTGATGGCACTAAAAAAGTTGGTGGTGGTGAAAAAGCCTTCTTTCCTGGAAACAAGAGGGGTTACGTTAACCGACAAAGAAGAACGGAAGATTCTCCATTACCTGGATCAGCCTTCGCCCGGGGCCTGTCTGGTTTTTTACTGCCCCCAAAAGCCGGACGGACGGAAAAAAGTCTT
>JAWSUV010000075.1:0-12595 GCA_033549305.1 Bacillota bacterium
GTTTCTTTCCGGTACAGCCGGGGATAGCCTTCGTAAATGTCCAGGTGCCGGATATCCTCGCTAGAGACCCGGTACAGCGCCCCCCAGACGGTTTTGCCGGGAGCGGGAACGATAGTGGCCACCCCGTCGAAAAGAAGCTGGTAATTTTTCAGCTTGACGCGCATCATTGGTACTGAGTCCTCGCACCGCTCCTGCATCTGCCGCATGTGCAGATTGGATCCGTAGGCAAAATAATGAGTGTCGCCTGCTTGTGGTTTCGTCATGGTGCATTCATCCTTTCCGGTCGCGTATGGTTCTTCCCTATCCCTTTCGACATGTTCGGGAAAAACCCTTCTACCACCGAAAGAGGGGTTTCCCCCTCTCTGCCGGCTATTCCGCCCGCTGGTAGCGCCAGGCGGCGGAGCCCATCAAGTGCTGGCACAGGTGGTTTCGGCAGCTCCTGAAATCATCGCCGATGAACCCGATCCGGTTCAGCCAGGTGCGCATGGAAAACTTGGGGTTTTCGATCTGGGGTTTGCGGGTGCTGACGCTTTTCTGGGTCAGGGCCTGGTGGTTCATGGCCAGGGCCAGGACAATGTAGCTGCGAATCTTGCCGGCGTGCAGGTTCGGGTTGTTGAAGCCTCTCAGCTCCACCGTGCCGATTCCGTTGAAAAAGCTGTGCAGGTTCAGGAAATGGTACCGGCTTTCATGGTAGTTGCGGTGCCGGTTGGACGCGTAGCCGGCGTACCAGATTTCTTCGATCTGCCCCAGGGTCCTGGGCTTTGCTTCGGCCATCCGCTCCACCAGCCGCTCGTCCAGCTTTTTGCAGTAGTGGATCCGTTCCGGTTCAATCTGCAGGCTTTGGTAAAGCAGGTCGTTGCGGGAGTAAATCAGGTTGATGAAGTTCCGCAGGCTTCGGGGATGGTGGTCCTCGCCGTTCAGGTGGATGTGCACCCCGACACTGCTGTTGGAGAAACCGCCGCCTTTTCGAAGCTTTCGCACCAGTTCCTGCAGGGTGTCGATATCCTTTTCGTAGGTGAGAATGGGGCTGACCAGCTCCACCTTGTATTCCCGGCCGGCATCCCTTCTCCTGCCGCCCACTTTCCGCTGGGGCCGGACGCTGCCGTCGTAGAGGATCTTCCAGGTCTGGTTGTCCGGGGTGAGGATCAGGTGGGTATCGTAGGTATCCTGCAGCTGCCGGATGGTTCCTCCCAGGTACTCCGCCGTGATCCTTGCCGCCTGGTTTCTGGTGATGCCCGTGAATTCGATCTCAATGCCAAACTGCGTGGTGACGAAATCCCGCTTTTCCATGTGCAAGCCCCTTTCCTGTACACCGTTTGTTAGGTATGTGTATATTGCCATACAAACACAGGTATAGCAAGGGGTTTATCGATTGATGTAGAAGAATTATGGGGAAAAGAACAGCGGCGCTTGGCCGCTATTCCCGGATGCCCTTGTAGTTGTAGTTCCCTTTCCGGATCTCCCGGTGGTCCGCTTCCACCGCTTCATTGTAGTCCGGTTCCTTCGTCTCTTTTTCCTTGCAGGCCAGGCACAGACACTGGGTGTTGTACATGGACATGATCCGGCCGCTTTTGAGCGAACCGCCGCAGCGGTCGCAGCAGGTCTGGCTGAAAAAGGGATCCATGGTTCTCCTCCTCACTCCACCTCGACATATTCCATGATGATGGCGATGGCCTCTTCGTAGCTTCCAGCTCCGGAAGTAATGCGCCCGATCATCTCTTTGGACTGATCACTGAGCCCTGCTTTCTTCAGAGCCGTTGACGCAAGGCCCATCAGGTTGAAAATATTGCCGTTCTCACCCACCAGTCTGCATTTAGGCTTCACGCGCTTCACCATCCTTCCCGACGGTTCGAAAAGCGCTGCTGCCGGGCAGGTTCGCAAGAAGAACTTTTCTCGATTCTTTGTAGTCGTCCCCGTTCATCCCGAGCCGGATCAGCCAGGTGCGCAGGGCGTATTTGGGGTTCTCCGCCTGGGCCGGTTTGAAACTGGCTTTGCGGGTTTTCAGGGCCAGTTCGTTGATGCTGGCCATCAGGTGCATAAACGCCTGTGTCTTTTCCGGTGTCAGATCGTCGGTCAGCAGGTGAAAGGTGATCAGGCGGTTTTCAGTGTCAAAGGTGACGGCCGGACACCGGTTTTCGCCGGCTGCTTCCAGCGCTGCCTGAAAGTCTTCCAGTGTATCGCAGTTCTCCCGGTTCATCGCTTCCACAAAGGCCGGTTCCATCAACGGACCGTTCAGACTTAACGCCTCCATTAAGAGGTGCTGTTTGCCGGCCAGCATGTTGACAATGTTCCGGAGCGTGTTTCCGGAGTGTCCCTCCATGGGAAGGGACACATGAAGCGAATCTGCTGTTGGCTGCTGCATCATTGGCTCCTCCTCCCTGCTTATCCTGGCGGGCCCGACCAGTTCTTCGTAGGAGACAACAGTCCCCTTCCGGTTTGTGATGATTCCTTCCCGGTCAATGGTGTAAAGTTCCTTTTGAGCGTCGATCTCGTAGGCAAAACTGGGGGCTTTCAGGTAGCGGGGTGATACGCCAAAGTGTTCTGCCAGAATTTGGATGGTTTCCTTTCGGTTCATCTTTCATCCCTCCTGTGTCTTGGTAGTACATCTATCACTCAACACACAGGGAATAGCAAGTGTTTTATGGGTTTTGGCAGTAAAAAAAACAGGCTGGGTCGGCCTGCTTCTTTCTTTTGGTTTTCTATTCCGTTTCCAGGGCGGTGTAGCGGCTGTAGGCATATCCTTCGCTGTTGACCAGAACCCGCTCGCCGGTGGCGGCGTTGACCACCCGGATGCACCGGACCACGCCGTGTTCCGTATGGCCGCCGTTTTCCGGGGTGATCCAGGGCTGGTCTTCCAGCAAATCGTCGGCAAAGGCGCTGAAAGCTTCCGGTTCCAGCACCACTTCTCGAAGCACCGCGTAAGGCTGGCCCGGCTGGCCCTGTCGAAGGGCTGAGGCTGTCATTTCCCTGAGTTCGTCAAGATCGCTGGCTTTTCTCGCAAAGAGGGCTCTCATAACTTAACGCCTCCTTCAGGGATCAACCGGCCTGTGGCGATCATCTCTTCCACCTCACCCGTTTCGTACACCAGGCAAGTGTCGTCATTATCGTCCACCGGGGCGAGGACAAGACTGGTGCCCCAGCGGCATGCCACCTCATAGGTTTTTCCGGAAAAAGCGGCCCTGAATCGGTCTTTCTTGCTGATGGTCATGGTTTTCAACCTCCTGTGTTTTTTTCTTACACCATCTATCACTCTAAACACAGGTAATAGCAAGTCTTTTATGCCGGTTTCGGCACCTCTTTATACGGCACTTTCGTGCCCTCCCTTTCCAGAAAAACACCGCTGTCGGAACCCGTGTGCTCGATCCAGCGCCTGACGATCACATCGGTGTATTTTTCGTCCAGTTCCACTGTATGGCAGATCCGGCTCGTCTGTTCGCAGGCGATCAGGGTGGAGCCGCTTCCCCCAAAGGGATCCAGGACAATGGCGTTGGTCAGGCTGCTGTTTCCGATGGGGTAGGCGCAGAGAGCCACCGGCTTCATGGTGGGATGCAGTTCGTTTTTGGACGGCCGGTCAAAGTTCCAGACGGTGCTTTGTTTTCGGTCCGCGTACCACTTGTGCCTGCCGTCTTTCCGCCAGCCGAACAGGACGGGCTCGTGCTTCCACTGATAGGGACTGCGGCCCAGCACCAGGCTCTGCTTGGCCCAGACGCACACGCCGGACAAGTAGAAACCGGCGTCCCGGAAGGCCTTGCGGAAATTGTATCCTTCCGTATCCGAATGAAAGACATAGATGGAGGCGTCCTTTTCCATATGGGCCGCCATCTGGGTAAAGGCTTCCAGAAGAAACCGGTAAAAGGCGTCCTCCTGCATGTGGTCGTTCTGGAGCGTGCCTGCCTGGCCGGAATAATTGACATTGTACGGCGGATCCGTCACCACCAGGTTGGCTTTCTGTCCGTCCATCAATTTCCGGTAAACGTCCGGCTGGGTGCTGTCGCCGCAGACCAGCCGGTGCCGGCCCAGGAGCCACAGATCGCCGATCTGCGAGATGGCTGGCTCTTTAAGAGCGCCTTCCACATCAAAATCGTCTTCTTCGATCTCTTTATCATGCAGTTCATTGAAGAGCTGGTCAATCTCCGGCGGCTCAAAGCCGGTAAAGGCCAGGTCGTAGTCCAGGTTCTGCAGATCCTGGATAAGCTCTGCCAGCAGCTCCCGGTTCCATTCGCCGCTGATCTTGTTCAGGGCAATATTCAGGGCTTTCTCCCTGGTTTTGTCAATGTCAATCACCACGCAGTCGATCTCGGTGTAGCCCAGTTTCTTCAGCACTGTAATCCGCTGATGGCCGCCGATGACGGTCAGGTCCCGGTTGACGATGACGGGATCCACATAGCCGAACTCGGTGATGCTGTTTTTGATCTTTTCAAACTCGCTGTCACCGGGTTTGAGCTGTTTGCGTGGATTGTAGCTGGCCGGGGTGAGAGTGCTGATGGGCAGTTTCCTGAATTCCATGTTCTTCCCTCCAAAACCGTGATTGGATGTAACAGTGGTGACTGCAGAACTTTCGGGTTTTATTGCCGTAGCTGCTGAAAGCATCACCGCAGTGGTCGCAGTGGTAGTGATAGGTGGCGCTGTAGCTTACGCTTCTGTTTTCCGGATGATCCGCCCACCAGTTGCGCCGGCATGGTTCCGAGCAGAACTTGCGGGTTCTGCCCCTGCCTTTCTGCTGGATGGGTTTTAAGCATTGTCGGCACACCTTATGGTTTTCCTTATCCACTTCCCTGTTGAGTGCCACCACACGGGCGTTGCCGTCCAGCCTGTTGCGTTTGCAAAAGCTGCGAATGCTGTCCCGGGACAGCCCCAGGGCTTGGGCGATGGATTTATAGCCGGCGCCGCTAAGCCGCAGTTCGTATATTTTAAGCTTGTCGCTGTCAGTCACGATGAGCACCTCCGTTCAGCCAATGTTCGGACACGGCCTGTCACATTGATATACCATATAGTTGCGCAAAAAGAAAAGTCCCGCCTGTTGGTTGGCAGAACGATTGTGCAGCATCTGTATTTGGATAAAGAGTACCCCCCTTATGCGATTTCGCGAAAATTCGCGTGGCAGGGGGGCGCGGTCCTGTAAACGCAACGATGTAGAGATTTGGTTGCCCCTCCCCCGGAGGGGTAGCTGGGGGTCTCTTTTACCAGTAGGAGTATTCCGGAATACCATCTTCCAGCACTGTCTTTCGGTCATGACATGGCTTGCAGAGCGGCTGCCAGTTGGTTTCATCCCAGAAAAGATCCGTGTTTCCTCGGTGAGGCTGGATGTGATCCACCACGGTTGCTTTAACCAGCCGGCCATTTTCTTCACAGCTTCTGCAGAAGGTATGCTCTCTCAGGTAACGCGCTCTCGCTTTTCTCCAGCGGTTATCATAGCCACGCCGGCTGGCGCTGGGACGGTGATTGTCACACCGCTTGGCATGAACCTCGCAGTAGGTTTCGTGGGTGAGCCGCGGGCAACCCGGATGGCGGCAGGGATTTTGCGGTTTGGTTGGCATATTCATCACCTCAGCTATCTATAGATCTAGCTTGGTTTCCAATCACATTCTCATTTTGGGTTGATTCATTTAATCCAGCATTATATAATAACCGCAAGTTAGCATTCTTATTGAAAGGAGGTGTTGATTGTGTCAAACGCTGAAACTGAAAAGAGAGGTTTAGCAATTGCAATCCAATATGAAAAGCAGCGAGGCCGAAATCGAATCGTACCTGTTCGTCGGTGTGGGTATGACCTTATTAGTAAGAATGATCATGAAGAAAGACACATTGAAGTAAAATCAACTGAAAAATCGCATTTTACTTTTCGCTGGCTTGAAGAATTGGAATATCAAAAAATGCAAAGTGACCCGAATTGGTATCTCTACCTGGTAGCTGACATTTACGGAGATAATCCTATTGTCGTTGAATATAATAAAGAGAAACTTGAAAAGCTATTTTCCGGAGAAACTATAAAATACAACTATTCGTTTCCCAAAAGTGATTTTTATCCTTAACTTTTGATAGAAATTCTATTTGAATTATCTGCTCTTAAAAGAACATATCACCATAGCAACTCATATGACGCACAAGGCATAGAAAAAGCCCCGGTGAACTCCCAGGGCATCGTCATCAGGAATGCTGCGTTTCCTGTTCGTCGAATCGATCCATCAACAGGCATATGCTACAGCACATGGTGTTTCTGATGACTTTTCCATGCCTCGACACCTTATATGATAGCACACTTCTTTACTGACATTCACTGACATTTACTGACAACTTTTCTTGGTTCCCATCTTTTTTTCAATGAAGCCCAGTCCTTTCCCGTGCAGCCGAAAGATTGTCCGCGGGTCGTAACGCATCTCACAGGCAATCTCATCCCACCCTTTGCCGCACAAATACCTAAGTTCCAGAACCATCTGCTGGTTCGTGTCTTCAACTTCCTGAATCATCTTTCCGATTTCTCTTTTCAAATCCACCAGCCGGTCGATCATCCGCACAATCTCCCATTCCAGGTCGATGAGTTTCACCAGCGTGTTTACAATCTGCTGGTGCTCCCGGCTGCCGGAAACCTTCGTGTGGCTGAGACAGCCGTTCACTTTTTCCGCCATTTCCCGGATTCGTTCCTTCTCTTCGATTTTGGTCTGAATCCTTCGGTCCAGCCAGATGGCCTGGGACAGATATTCCTTTGCATCCACCGCCTTCACCTCCCGCTCTGCCGGTAGTATTTGTCGTAAATCTCCTGCTGATGCAGTGGGTCCAGTGAAAGGATCCGCTTCATGGCATCATCCTGCTCTTCTTTCAACTGCTCAGCTGTCTTATAAAACCGGCATCCCCTGCCCAGGCATTTTCTCAATGTCAACACCGAACAGGCGCCACGCTGGTATGCAAAACAGTCTTTTTCACTCATCGTTTGATCCCTCCAGTCACAGAGCAACTGATCGTGAAATACTGGATGGGAATGTGCATCTTTTTCGCTTTACAGATCTCCACCGCCATCCCCTGGGATATATAGTCCCCGAAAACCCATAGCCGGTTGCACCTGGTAAGCAGCTCCAGTCCCATCTCAATCCCCAGCATCCGCTCTTCCGGATCATGGTCGCTCAGAAACTGCGGGTACATCAGGTGCGGGATCACCGGAATCACTTCCTGGGAAACGGCAAAGCGGCCGTATCGTTTGGCCCGTTCAATGTTTTCCTTCACATTTCCTGAAAAGGGACTGCAGATAAACACCAGCGGCTTCTTCTTTTCACGATCAAGGTTCATCAGCGCTTCATAAGCGGTTAAATCCATGTATCCTTCCGGGTTCCGTTTGTCCATTCCCCTCACTCCTTCTTCATCCGAAATTTCACGGCTTCCAGCAGGGCTTCCTGGCTGGACTCCTTGCGGGCCAGCACCGTCATCACATCTTCGTCAAGGGCGTCTTTCATGATCAGGTGATGCACCACCGTGGTTTCCTTCTGTCCCTGCCGGTGAATGCGTCCGTTGGCCTGCAGGTACAGTTCCAAACTCCATGGAAGGCCATACCAGACAATGGTGCTGCCGCCCTGCTGCAGGTTCAGGCCGTGCCCGGCGGATGCCGGGTGGGCCAAGAGCACCGGAATCTCTCCCCGGTTCCAGTCATCCATATCAGCCGGCGTTTCAAGGACCCGGCAGGGGATCCGTCTTTTGATCCGACTCTTTTCATGCCGATAGGCGTAGTACACCAGGACCGGCTTGCCGTTGGCGGCTTCGATCAAATCTTCCAGCGCCTTTATTTTCTCTTCATGGATCTCCTGCACCCGGCCGGCATCGTCATACACCGCGCCGCCGGTGAATTGCAGCAGCTTGTTGGTCAACACCGCCGCACTTCCCGCCAACACTTCCCCCGCCAGCAGGGGCAGCAGGAGGTCTCTTTCCAGCTTCCTGTACTGGTTTCGGACTTTCTCCGGCATTTCCAGCATCACCTGGTGGTCCACCCGTTCCGGCACCTGCAGGTAATCGGAACTCTTCATGCTCAAGGCAATGTCGGAGAGTTTCCGATAAATGGCGTCTTCCGCCCCTTCTTTCGGTTTGTAGGAAAAGATTACGTCCCGGCTTCGTTTGTCCGGCTGAAAATACCGCTCCCGGTAGCCGGTCATGGTGCGACCCAGCCGTTCTCCCCGATCCAGCAGATAGACCTGGGGCCACAGGTCCAGCAGTCCGTTGGGCGCGGGCGTGCCGGTAAGGCCAGTGATCCGCTTGATGAAAGGCCGGACTTTCCGCAGGGCCCGAAAACGCTTGGAGCGATGGGACTTGAAGCTGGATAACTCATCCAGCACCACCATGTCAAAGGGCCAGGCGGTTTTCAGTGTGTCTGTCAGCCACACCACGTTTTCCCGGTTGATCAGATACACATCGCCCGGGGTGTTCAGCGCTTCCTTTCGCATGGATTCGCTCCCCAGCACCTTCACCATCCGCAGGTGTTTCAGATGATCCCACTTCATCCCTTCCTCCGTCCAGACGGTTTGGGCGACCCGCAGAGGAGCCACCACCAGCACTTTTCGAACTTCAAAAGCGTTATGCATCAGTTCGTTGATGGCGGTTAAGGTGATCACTGTCTTCCCAAGGCCGCATTCCAGAAAGATGGCGCTGGCTTCATGCTCCAGGATGAACGCTGTAGCCTGCTCCTGGTAGATATGGGGTTGGTATTCCATCACTCCATCACCTCCCGGAGAAACGTCTCGATTCCTTCCATGGAATCAATGACCCACACCTCAAACCCCAGACTCTCCAGCTGGCGCTTCCGGTACCGCTGCAGGGTTCTTAACGGTTTGCCGGGAGCTTTCAGTTCCACAAAACAAGCCCTGCCATGCTGTATAAGCACCAGCCGGTCCGGCACCCCACTCATACTCGGAGAGATGAACTTTAAGGCCATCCCGCCCCGTTTTTCCACTTCACGTTTCAAGTTCCTTTCAATGTGCCGTTCTGTCATCCCATTCACCCTTTCCTGTGGCAAGGTGGCATTTTTTCCTATACGTGTACCCGTATGAGGCGCACAGGCGTTACGCACCTGCCTAAACGCCCTACTCTATATATCACTATTACTATTCTTGTTTACTATGTTTACTAATGGCTATGGCTGTTCATATGACTGGTTTTGGGTCGGTGGGCAAACTGGTGGACAGGAAGAAAAAACTGCCCACCATGCTCACCAGATTATGTGGGTGAGTTCGTTGCCTATTCTTCTTTCCTGTCATTGACTACAACGAACATATACACGCTGAACTCCATATCCTGGAACCCTTGCATTACCTCTTTTGTTCCCCGTGTACTTCTCCCAACCGTCCATCTTTCGCATCATGGCGTTGATATCATAGGCGTCTTGTTTGCGCAGGGATGTGGTTTCCTTCCCAAAGAGTTCAAACCAGATCTCCAGGGTACACACCCGTTCTCTTGGGATGTTTCCTGCTACCATTCCGCCAATCTCGTCGCCTCTGATGAAACTGCGCCTTTCATATGGGCTCATTTCGTACCAGTTCATCGGCAACAGCACCTCCAGGTATTCCTTGATGAGTCCTTCCCGGTCGTCGGATTCCATGGCATCAGTCTGTGCGGCCATGGCTTCCTTCTCCAGTTCCGGTGGCAGGTACAGGGTTTCCCCCTTCTGCCATTGTGCTTTGGCCTCCGCCCAGATCTGGTCCACCTCCGTCAGTTGCCAAGGCTTTAAGCCCCCGGTGCTGCCTGGAACCCACACCGGCCAGAACCGCCGGTTCCCGGTGATGTCCCTGAGAAATCCAGTGTCGTTGTTAGTGGACGCCACCAATACACATTGGCGTGGATGGTTCTCAACATTGGTCCCATAACTGGGGCGGTACCGGTCATTGGTGGAAGAAATAAAGGCTTTCACCTTGTCCAGGTCCATCTTCCTCATCCCTGCCAGTTCGCCAACTTCCATCACCCAGCAGCCTTGGAGCTTTTCCGCTGCGGTTTTGTCCCGCATGTCGTAGAGTGACAGGGAATCGCTGTACCATTTCCCCGCCAACCGGGCAAAAAGGGTGCTTTTGCCGATGCCCTGAGGACCGCCCAGCACCAGCATGGTGTCAAACTTGATGCCCGGCTGGTACACGCGAGCCACGGCGGCACAGAGTGTTTTCCGGGTCACTGCCCGGACATAAAGACTGTCATCCGCCCCCAGATAGTGAATCAGCAACTTTTCCACCCGCTCGGATCCATCCCACGGTGGAAGTGCTTCCAGGTATTCCCGGACGGGATGAAAGGAACGTTCCAGCGCAATCGCCATGAGGGCATCCCGGCTTTTCCCGGGAGACCAGATCCGGTAGTGCTGCTCAATGTAGCAGGCCAGCGACGCTTCATCCCCCTTGCTCCACCCTTCCTTGATCCGGATCCAGGGAACCTGTCCCCTGACGTCAAATCCGTGGTAATGTTCGTTGAACCCGATATGCCGCAGGGCGTCGTCATGGCGGAGGATCAGCACCAGGTTGCTGACGCTTTCCCGGATCTCACCCCTGGCAGTGATTTCCAGCCCTTCCATCCAGCGGGAATCGTCAAAGTCTTTCCCCGCTTCCAGCAGACCATCAGCAGCCACCTGGTGCCGGACAGCCGGATCCCTCATGGCCAGTTCCTGCATGGCTTTGTAGGATGGCAGCCTGTTCACCGGAGTATCGTCCCTGGCGTCCTCGTCCATGAGACCGAACCGGTGGAGACGTACCAGGTCAAAGGCGTTGCACAGGCGTCCGCCCACCGGGTCCGTCCCGTGGTGGGAATAGGCAAAGGCCCCTTCTCCGTAAAGGACCAGGCCGGCAGAGGATGTCCCCTTGGTATAGGTGTAACGGTTGGGGTCTGAGCTGGGG
The DNA here is from genome assembly GCA_033549305.1 of Bacillota bacterium. Taxonomy (GTDB): domain Bacteria; phylum Bacillota; class Clostridia; order Peptostreptococcales; family Tindalliaceae; genus Anoxynatronum. The sequence continues at coordinate 10,848 of JAWSUV010000075.1, forward strand.
GTGTAGGCATCTCCCAGGAAGGCTTCAATGGCTTGGGGAATGTCGTAAGTCCGGCAGAAAGCTCCCACAATCCCTTTTTTCTCCCGGGGATCTCCCTGCTTTTCCGCCATTTTCTGCCTCCGCTGCCTGATCCGGGAGGATTCCGGCCAGTAGGAGGCATCCTGCCAGTCCGGGTACCGGGCCAATACTTCGTCAGAGTTAATCCACGGCTCGTCCAGATGTCGAAACACAAACTCTCCGTCCGCCGGGGTGGAGGGCCAGTACATCAATCGTGCCGATTCATAGGTGCTGTCATCAAAGAAATCAATGCCCACGTCCGCTGCGATCCTGCGGGCTACTGCCTGGTATTCATCGGGTGAGACGGGCCTAGACAGGGGGATGACCAGCCGCAGCCGGGGCTTGTCCGGTGTGTGGGAATGGGTGGAGTACAGGACGCACCCGCATCCCAGCATGGCTTCCACCCCAGCCCAGAGATTGCCTTTGGAGAAATCTGCATCAAGCGTCACCAGCTGGCGCCAGGCCACATTCTCCGCCTTTCGCCTGCCCCCTTTCAGGGAGCCCCCTACGAACCCGCCCACATCTTTGATCCCGTCCTGTTCTTCCTTTTTCATGCTGTGGTATTCCGCTGCGGTTTCCCGGGAGCGGTGTGTCTGGCTGAATCGTTTCACCAGCTGAGACCACAACATTTCCCGGTTTTTCCAGTCCGTTTCTTTCCGGCTCTTGCCAACGGCAACGGTGATCATGCCGTCATGGATTAGAGCCGGGTGTGTCTGGTTCATGTTCTTTCACCTCGCTTAGGTTGTCTTATCAATCCGGCTCAGTCCTCGCCAGGCACCCGCCACATCACCGGAAACAGCCTGTCCTCTCAGGGTGAGCAGGGTCTGGCGTGGAAGGGTGTGCCGCATCCTTTTCAGTTGATGTAAGAATCTTTTCAGTTCCGTGTTCATGATGCATCACCTCATTCTTTTCGATAGAAATCACTTTCAAAGCCGTCTGCGTTCATGGGAAGTCCCTTCGCCCACGGGATTGGTTCCGCCATGATGCGATTTACTTCTTCCAGCGAGCCCTCTCCCTGTGGAACATCCAGGATCACTTCATCGTGGATATGGGCGACGATTTTATAGCCTTTCACATCCAGTCGGAGCAGGGCTTCTGCCAGGCAGTCCCTGGCAATCGCTTGAATAATGTTTTCACAGATTTTTCCACCATATGTGCTTATTCGCCCCCAGGTTCTGGTGGTCTGTTCCATGCCTTCATAGGTGAGCTTCTCCCTGCCAAACCGCTCATCCATCTCGATCCGGGGTCGGACATACACAAGGCTTCTGCCAGAGGGCAGCTGGATGAATAGCATCCCACTTTGGTAGTAAAACTTCAGCCCAAGCTGCATCTCCACAACCGTTCTTTCCTTGACAGCTTTTATGGCTGACTCTTCTACCGCATGCCAAAACCTCACGATGCTCGGGTTGGCTCGTCGCCAGGCTTGCACTATTCTCTTTAACTCGACCTCGTCCAGGCCCATTTTCTCCGCTCCCATGGCTTGCAGGGCACCAACACCGCCGCCATATCCACATGATAAAACAGCCACCTTACCTTTGGCCCTCAGCTCATACTCCGGATTCCCCTTCATAATTCTTTCAAGTGGAACCCCAAACATCCGGCTGGCGGTCATTTCATAGATCTTCCCATGGCCTTTGAACACTTCCGTAACCCAGTTCTCCCCCGCCAGCCATGCAATGATACGGGCTTCT
>JAWSUV010000076.1:0-12586 GCA_033549305.1 Bacillota bacterium
CTGACTGATTTCATGTGGTGGCTGTTATCCGACTCAGGTTTTTATGCCCTGTGTTCAGCCATGCCCGGTGGTCGCCAGCGCCAGGCAAATATTCGCATTCTGATGAAACGGGCAGCTGAGTTCAATGCGGTTAATGATGGCGCCCTGTTTGAGTTTCTGACATATATTGATCTGATTAAGTTCAATAAAAGCAATGATAACGGACCGGCCAGAACCTTGAGTGAGAGCGATGATGTGGTTCGGATGATGTCCATTCATAAAAGCAAGGGATTGGAATTCCCCATCGTTATTTTGGCTGGACTTGGCAAACCATTCAATCGTCGCGATTTGCAAACGCCTCTCCTGATGCATCGTTCACTGGGGCTGGGTCCTCTTTTCGCTGATCCGCACCTGCGGATCAAGCGCCATACACTCGCCAGGATTGCCATTCGTGAAAAAAGTCGCATAGAAGCACTGTCAGAAGAAATGCGTATTTTATACGTTGCCATGACGCGTGCTCAGCAAAAATTAATCATGACAGGAACAGTAAGTGATTTGCCGGGAAAAATCAAACAATGGAATGAACCGATGCACCCAGGTAAACTGATTCAGGCATCACAGGCGCTTGATTGGCTTGGACCGGTATGGGTGCGGCTTTTGGAAGCCGAAGGCTTACGCAAATTGGGGGAGATTACTCTAAGGACAGAGGATTTAATTGAAGATCAATCCCACTGGGAATTTCAGGTCTGGAGCAGAGCATCACTTCTCCAACAGGAAAAAGAAGTGAGCGATCAGCCGGAAAAGCTTCGCGAGCGGTTAATGCATTCTGAGGAACAGAAAAACCAGGCAGTGATCCGCTTTTTTGACCAACGGTTCCATTGGCAGTATCCTTATCAACAGGAAACAAAAATGCCAGGCAAAATCAGTGTTTCTGAACTGATTAAACATGATATCGATTCAAGCTTTTTAGAAGGATCAACGTTACCGCAGAAATTGGCAAAACCTTTATTTCAAACGAAAAAGGGTCATCTAACGCCTGCAGAGAAAGGAACGGCGCTGCATTATTTTTTGCAGTATGCAGATCTGAAAAGGATGACTTCGCCTGCGGAGATCCATCGGCAGTTATCCGAGATGGTTCAAAAAGAAATGATCAATCAGCAGGAAGCTGATGTCATGAATCCGGAAGTTATCTGGCAATTCTATAACAGCAGTATCGGAAGAAGGCTTCGAAGTTCACAGAAGATATTCCGCGAGTTGCCATTCGTGATTGAAAAGGCGGACGAACAGGCAGGACTGGTACAGGGAGTGATCGATTGCTGCTTTTTGGAAAATGGCGGATGGGTTTTAATCGATTATAAAACGGATGCCGTATCACCCGTAGCATTACCGCGATGGATGGAGAGACATCGTCCGCAACTGGAACAATACAGGCAGGCGCTGGAAAAACTTACGGGCATTCATGTAAAGGAGGTATTGTTGTATTCACTTTATTTGAATCGAACTGTCAATGTACCTGTCAATCAAAACAATAAATTCAAGTGAGAGAAGGGATTCAAATGAAAACAGACACTTATAGTTTTGCCAGTGACAATTGTGCGGGGGTTCATCCTAAAGTGATGGAAGCCCTTGCAGAAGCAAATCAGGGGTATGTTCACTCATACGGAGATGATGTCTATACGGCAGAAGCAGTAAAGCTGATAAAAAGTCATTTTGGGAAACAAAGTGCTGTCTTTTTTGTCTATAATGGAACAGGGGCAAATGTGACTGGGATCACCCATCTGGTGCATTCCTATCAAACCGTTATTTGCGCTGAAACCGGACACATTCATGTGGATGAGTGTGGATCTTTGGAGCACTACTGCGGGTGTAAAGTAGTGGCTCTGCCAACGGAAGACGGGAAAATAACACCAGATGATATTGCACCCCGTCTGGTGGGAATTGGCGATGAACACCGTTCGCAGCCGGGGATGATCTCCATTACACAACCGACAGAATATGGCGTTTTGTATACAGTTGATGAAATCATGCATCTTTCGGAGTTTGCAAGGGCAAATCACATGCTGCTCCATATGGATGGGGCTCGTATTGCCAATGCTGCGGCAGCATTGAGTGTACCCTTGAAAGCCTTCACAACTGATTGCGGGGTCGATGTACTCTCTTTTGGGGTCACTAAAAATGGAATCATGTTTGGTGAAAGTGTCGTTTTTCTAAAAAAAGGCCTCGAAAAAGCGTTCCCATACATCCGTAAACAGGGAATGCAGCTTCATTCCAAGATGCGCTTTATCGCATCCCAGTTTATTGCCATCCTCACTGACAACCTATGGCTGGAAAATGCCAGGCATGCCAATGAAATGATGCGGCGGCTGTATCAGGGAATCACTCAGATGCCGGCAGTCACCATCACACGTCCGGTTCATTGTAACGCCCTTTTCGCCCTGATGCCGAAAGAGGTGATCGACACGATGCAGCAGCAGTTCCATTTTTATACCTGGAATGAACAAACGGGAGAAGTGCGCCTGATGACTTCCTATCAGACCACCGAAAGCGAAGTGGATAAATTTCTGGAAGCCCTCCAAAAGCAATTGGATTACAAGCACTCGGAATCTATCTGATCTGATTATTCAGACAATAATGTGGGTATATATAATTACCTGCATATGTGATCGATAAGGGAGGGGGGCTTTGAATGAATTACGAAGGATTTGAAGACTATCTTCGTCAATCTGGCTTGAGCACGGAGCATGATATACGCGAAGTGGTATCCCGCATCAGTTGGGTGGAAACAACGTTGGATGTCAGTCTGGATCAGTTGGTACAGGATGAAGAAACAATGCATGCCTTTAAAAGCAGATTACTGGACGTGATTGGTTCAGAAGAAAAGACAGAAGCATTTTATCTAGCATTGTGGTCATATTATGAATTCAAGAGAGGATTACCGGAAGGAAGCACGCCATCAGATTTATAAGAATAATATCACCGCTGCCCTGAATGCAGCTGGAAAACATAAAGGATGGGTTATTCAACATGGACAGTCTCACAATCATCGGGCTCACTTTAGTTGTCTTCGTCACATTATTATTGATACTCTTTTGGGCTGGTTTTAGAAGGCGGGTTCCCGGATTCCAGCCTGAAATACAAACACCAAATCCGGAAACAGTACGGATCCCGGACTCTTTGCCTGAACCGCTGAAAGCGCATTATCAGTCAATTTTTGAGGGCAGCGAGATGCCTCTGGTCCGGTCCGCCGTTCTTTGGGGCACTGCAACATTCAAAATATCGAACCTCTGGATGCCATTACGGTATATGACTTATTATCGTTCAGGTGAGGGATTTTTACGGGAATTAGAATTTTTTTGGCACGGTAAAACCATTCTGAAAGGAATCGATTTTTTTCTGAAAGGAATCGGAGCTGTTCAAGCCAATGGGGTTATTCGAATGAACGAATCCGGCCAGCATGTGACAGAAAGCCAATGGATCAGTTTTTGGGCAGAGGGTGTTATCACTGCCACGGCGGAGATCACGAACCCGGCACTGCGCTGGGAAGTGGTTAATCAACAGCAGGTAAATGTATATCTGCCACCGGCATCCTTTAAAAACAAAGAAGAAAAGGAGTGTCACCTTGAAATTCATTTCAACACTAAAACCGGCAGAATAGACTCCATTCGGACAGAACGATATCGTGGGCAGCTCGAAAACAATCGGATCCCTTGGTGCATTAAAGTCAACAGATGGCACAGGAAAGATGAGGGATGGATCCCGGATTATTCGGTTAAGTGGGAGGATCAAAAAAAACCCTGGTGCCACTATAAGCTGGATGGACTAGTCAGAAACGCACCGGTTGAAAAATCACTTAAAAAAATTGAACCGGAGCATTATAAAAAAGAAACGATTCAGCGAAAAGCAAAAAGACAATAACCACATTCTCTTAAAAAGGCCGTGTTCATTGGAACACGGCCTTTTGCGTTGTCATCAATAAAAATATGTATTGATTCCATAAATGAGATTATGGTAAATTGGGATGATTTACAAATATAAATGACAGATGTCCTTGACGAATCGGCAGTCTTTTATTAAAATAAAGGCAAATCAGACAATATCGAAAATCGCAGAATGATGGTGATATACTGGCGAAATCGTTCGATATTTAACAAACTAACCAAAGCATTGTTATGGCCTAAGTTAATCATAAACAGTCTCTGGTTAATCAAATAAGGGGGAGATTGATTGAATCCATTGATCTTAGCGAATGATGCGGAAACATATGATTTTTGCCGCGATCATTATGAAGGTTTTAACTCAGTGTCACGATTGATGACAGATTACCAGAAGCATGCCGGTGAATTTGAAGAACACGGTTCAATGGCAGAAATCGATTTTTCGGATCAGGAAGAGAGCCACATGGACAACCGTCACCTGGTGATGACATCGAATCAATTTGCAGACTATTTAAAGCATGTATTTAAGCCGGTCTTTCGTAATCACCCGGAAGCTTACCGGGTAATTGGTGTACTTCATGATCAGATTGAACACCTCATCGACGTATCCCCGATTCACAGCAGTCATCTGTCTCAGTTGACCACATTACTGAAAAGCCGAACGCCGCTGGAACATGATTTCATTACCCTGCTGATCTCGCTCAGTGCTGCGCACCTGTACCGGTTACGTCACGGGATCACGGAATTATATCAGAATGAAGATGCAAAAGGGGATAATACGTGTCCAACATGCGGATTGGTACCGCATTTTTCGCAGCTGAGAGGCGAAGAAGGATTCCGGGAAATGGAATGCTGGTTGTGCGGTACTCGTTGGTTATCTTCACGCCTGGAATGCCTTCAATGCGGAGAGAAAGAGCAAAAGCAGCTGGGTTATTTCGTGACCGATGAAATCCCCGACTGCCGCATTCATTTTTGCCGCAGTTGTGCTTCATATACAAAAGCGTTCGATTTGCGCCAGCGTTCAGTGATGGATCCGAATCTGTGGATCTTACACCTGGCATCTCTCTATATGGATGATTTGGCTGCAATGGAAGGATTTCAACCTGCATCCGCAATGATTTGGAATCATGCGGGTGCAGTGCTTCATCAAAAAAGATAGGAAAGTCGGAAGAGGAGGTGACAGGCAGAAATGAGTATTACCAGGAGGCAGTTTTTAAAGGTCAGCGGTACCGCTGCAGCTACAAGCGCCCTGTATGGAGTGGGTTTTCGCGATGTGGCAGAGGGAACCTATCGGCGCTTCCGGTTGCATTATGCACAGGAAGTAACCACGATTTGTCCTTTTTGTTCAGTAGGCTGCGGGATTATCTGTCATGTTCAGGAGGGCCAGATTGTCAATACGGAAGGTGATCCGGATCATCCCATCAATGAAGGAAGTCTGTGCAGCAAAGGGAGCTCCCTGTTCAACATGGCCTATGTCTATGATGAGCAGGGCAATCCGGTTCCGAACCCCAACCGTGTCACACAGGTTCTTTACCGCGCACCCAAAGCACGTGACTGGGAAGTGGTGGACTGGGACTGGGCATTGAATGCCATTGCGGATCGCATCAAAAACACGCGGGACAACTCCTTTATCATGAAAAACAGTCAAGGAGTCACCGTTAACCGGACACCGGCCATCGCCTGGCTGGGGAGTGCGATGTGTAATAACGAGGAGAACTATCTTTATCATAAAATGGCACGAGGACTGGGTCTTGTAAACATTGATCATTGTGCACGTCTCTGACACTCTTCGACGGTCGCCGGTCTTGGCGCCACGTTTGGCAGAGGGGCAATGACCAATCACTGGATTGATTACCAGCATTCTGATGTGATGATGAATATCGGGTTGAATACGGCTGAAAACCATCCTGTTTCCATGAAATGGATTGAAAAAGCAAAGGAAAGAGGGGGAAAACTGATCTGCGTCGATCCCCGTTTCACAAGGACTGCCGCAGTGTCAGATTTGTATGTTCCCATCAGACCTGGAACGAATATTGCCTTCCTGAATGGACTGATTCAGTATGCCATCGAAAAGGAACTGGTTCACCATGAGTATGTGGTCAATTATACCAATGCAGCTCATTTAGTCAGTCCGGAATTTGCCTTTAATGATGGCATGTTTTCAGGAGCTCAGATGATGGATGACGGGATCGGCGGCGAAAAAGTGGTGTATGACCGATCCAGCTGGTCTTATCAGACCGACGAGAATGGTGGAGTAATTCGGGATGAAACCCTTGAGGATCCGCAATGTGTCTATCAATTGATGAAAACCCATTATGGACGATATGATCTGGCTACAGTCAGTGATATTACCGGTTGTCCCATGGAAACGCTGGAAGAATGTGCTGCTCTTTTCTGCGGCACCGGTTCACCGGAGAAAGTCGGCAACATTATGTATGCCATGGGCATTACCCAGTTCACCCATGGGGCTGAAAATGTTCGGGCTATTGCCATCCTGCAGTCCATCCTGGGGAACATGGGAAGACCCGGCGGCGGGGTGAATGCCCAGCGGGGTCAGTCAAACGTACAGGGATCCACTGATATGGCTATGCTGTACCACATCATCCCCGGTTATATGCCTGTACCCAGTGAAACCATTCATCCGACACTGGAAGCGTATCATGCCACTACGCCAGGAGGTTACTGGGCCAACCGGCCAAAATTCATGAACAGCCTGCTAAAAGCCTTTTGGGGAGAGCATGCGACAGCCGCCAATGACTTCTGTTACGATTATATGCCCAAGTTGGACAAAGAGCGGTCCCATATTGCCACTTCCAAGTATATGGGAGAAGGTGAAGTCAAAGGGATGATCTGCTGGGCGGACAACCCGGCAGTGGGAGGGCCGACAGCCGCCAGAAAACGAAAGTATAACGCCAACCTTGATTGGCTGGTTTCTGTTGATATTTTCGAGAATGAAACAGCCACGTTCTGGAAAGAACCAGGGGTTAATCCGGAAGAAATTGATACAGAAGTGTTTTTACTGCCGGCGGCTCTTCACATGGAGCGGGATGGCACCATCAGTAACAGCGGCCGGTGGATTCAATGGCGGTATGCAGCCGGTAATCTTCCGGGAGACTGCAAACCTGACCTGTGGATTGTGGACCGCCTGTTCAGGGCTGTCAGGGATCAATACCAGGTGAATGGCGGCGTTTTTGCGGATCCTGTCCTGAAGATGAACTGGGATTATGGCGATGATGCATCATCGGCAAAAGTGGCCATGGAAATTAACGGGCGGAACACCCGGACAGGAGAACTCCTGACAAGTTTTGCCCAGTTGCAGGATGATGGATCCACTGCCTCAGGCAACTGGATTTATGCCGGGTATTTCGCTGATCCGGACAATCCTGCCTGCCAGCGGCGAATCAAAGAAAAAGAAGGTGTTGGAAACCATCCTGAATGGGCTTATGCCTGGCCGATCAATCGTCGGATTCTGTACAACCGATGTTCAGCAGACCCAGCAGGGAACGCCTGGAATCCGGATGTGCCCTTATTCCAGTGGAATGGCTCCGAATGGGATCGATATGATGTTCCTGATTTTAATGAAACGCTGCCGCCTGAAGAATCTGCCCAGAATGCGTTTATCATGACGGCAGAAGGGCGGGCACGCCTCTTCAGCAACGGCATGGTGGAAGGTCCTTTCCCGGAACACTATGAACCCTGGGAGAGTCCCCTGCCGAATCGGATGTCATCGGTTCAGTTCAACCCATGCTCCACCGTCTGGTATCCTGACGACCGTGCCGATTTTGCCAAAGGGGATTATCCGTTGGTGGCCACCTCCTACCGGCTCAGCGAGCATTATCAATCAGGGATGATGACCCGCAACATGCCGTGGCTGGTGGAAACCATGCCGGGGATTTTCATCGAAATCAGCCCGACCCTGGCAGCTGCCAGGGGACTGCAGAATGGCGACAAAGTAGTCGTATCAAGTATGCGGGGCGAATTTGAGGCACCTGTTTGCGTGACTCCGCGTGTGAAAGCGTTCCAGGCAGGAGGAAAGACAATAGAAATGGTGGGACTGTTGTGGCACTGGGGGTATGCCGGTCTGTCCAAAGGACCCATTGCCAATGATGTAGCACCTTCCATTGGAGATGCCAATACCACCATTCCGGAATACAAGGCCTTCTTATGCAACATTAGAAAGGTGGTGTAAGGGATGCGGAAATCAATCCTGATTGATACATCCAAATGCATGGGTTGCCGTGCCTGTCAGGTAGCCTGCAAACAATGGAATCAGCTGCCGGCGGATGAAACTGCCTTTACCGGAACCTACGAAAATCCGCCCAGAGTGTCACCAACCACCTGGACGCGCATCACTTTTCAGGAGGAAGAGACGGAGAAAGGGGTTAAATGGTATTTCGGCAACCAGCGGTGTATGCACTGCACTGATGCCGCCTGTGAGATTGTCTGTCCGGTGGGGGCGATTAATCACACAGACGCAGGAACGGTGGAGATTGACTTTAATAAATGCATTGGCTGCAACTATTGTGCGGCAAACTGTCCCTTTAAGGTGATCAGCTTTGACAGAAAAACGGATCTTCCGACAAAATGCACCTTTTGCTACGACCGGTTGGCCAACGGGTATCAGCCTGCCTGTTCCAACGCCTGCCCCACGGGTGCCATTACCTTTGGTGACAGGGGAGATCTCATTAATCAGGGAAGCCGACGGGTGATGACATTGCAGCAAAATGGCAATTCGAAAGCAACTCTCTACGGACTGGATGAACTGTCAGGAACCGGGATGATGTTTATTCTTGAGGACATACCTTCCCACTACTATCTGCCTGACAGCCCAGTAGTCTCTTTGCAGGCACGGCTTTGGAGCCTGCTGTTCAGACCTTTGCGAATCTTTGTGGTTCTGGCCATGGGCCTGGGTCTTTGGTCAAATTATAATAAGAGCCGAAGTATCAAGGATGCGGTACAGCTTAAGCAGATGCGCGAAGGAGATGCAGATCAAGGAGCAGCTAAACAATAAGGAGGTGATCCTGTGCAGATCAAGACGTTTAAGGGAGGAGCCCACATCCCCCATTACAAGGAATATACGGAGCATAAAAAGATCCAACCTCTTTCACTGCCGGAATATGTGTACATTCCGCTGCTGCAGCACTGGGGCGTTGCCAATCAGGCCATCGTAAAACCTGGAGACCGTGTCACCGTTGGACAAAAGATCGGCGACAGCAGCGAATACTTCAGCGCACCCGTCCACTCCAGCGTCAACGGTGTGGTGGAAGCCATCGATATGTTTCCCTGTTATGAGGGTGGTGAGCGGTTGACTGTAAAAATCAGAGCAGAAGGAAGTGATCAGTCCTTTGTTCCCAGTGTTCAGCGTAATCCGGATGAAATGACGCCGGATGAACTGAGGTTACACATCAGGGAAGCGGGTCTGGTAGGAATGGGGGGAGCGGCTTTTCCAACACATGCCAATATCAATCCGCGATCTCCCGTTGATACCCTCCTGGTGAACGGCGCGGAATGTGAACCATTCCTCACCTGCGATCATCGGATCATGCTGGAACGTGCGGACGATCTGGTGGCCGGCATCAGGATCATGATGCGGTGCATTGGCGCAACACGCTGCTTTATTGGGATCGAAGTGAATAAGCCGGATGCTATTGAAACTTTGACTCAAAAAACGGAATCAATTGAGGATATCACCATTGTCCCCCTGGAAGTGAAATATCCGCAGGGGTATAAGTCACATTTGATCAAGGCGGTCACAGGAAGAGATGTTCCCCGGGGAGCACGTTCAGCTGATCTGGGGTGTGTGGTGCGTAATGTGGGGACGACTGTCGCCGGATACGATGCAGTGGTTTATGGGAAACCGTTGATTGAGCGTGTGGTCACAGTCAGCGGACCGAAAATTAGCAAGCCAGGCAACTACATGATCCGCATCGGAACACCCATCGAATTTGTGCTGGATCAATGTGGCGTTACTGAATTAGAAGGCCATAAAGTCATCCTTGGGGGTCCTATGACCGGAATTGCCCAAAGCACCCTTGAAACAGCCATTGTTAAGAGTACTACCGGTGTGCTGGTACTGCCACCGGAGATGGCTGTTGAGGAAGTCGCCTATACTGACTGTGTCAGATGCGGCAAGTGTGTGGAGCACTGTCCCATGCTGCTTTATCCCAATCAACTGAGTATCTATGCCGAAGCCGGGATGTTGAACGAATTAATGGAATGGAATGCGCTGGACTGTATGGATTGCGGGATCTGTTCCTATATCTGTCCGGGACATCGTCCCATCGCAGATATGATCCGGCGTATTCAGCCGGAACTGAAGAAGAAACAGCGGAGTCGGAAAACCGGTTAAGAAAGGAGGATCACGATGAGTGAGCAACTGCTGGTTTCATCTGCTCCGCATTTAAAGTCTGGTGAAACCGTTGGAAAAGCAATGAAAGATACGATGTTGGCGTTGCTGCCGGTAACGCTGGTTGCCGTTTATTTTTTCAGGCTGTATGCCGTTTTTTTCATTGCTGTCTGTATGGGAACGGCAGCCTTAACAGAGGTGATTTTTAGAAGGATTAAGAATCAACCCCATAGCCTGTCGGATGGAAGTGCACTGTTAACAGGCCTGTTTGTCGCCTTGTGCTATTCAGCAACGACCGCTTGGTGGAAAGGGGCGCTGGCGACTGTCATTGCTGTGGGAATTGCCAAGGAATTAATGGGAGGATTGGGATGGAACCGCTTTAACCCAGCACTCTTTGGCCGGGTGTCGATGATCCTGTTGGGGCCATGGTTTGTCAATATTGGAACAGAATTCATGCGCTGGAATGTCAACTTTGGTCCGGTGGACGTCATGACTCATGCAACACCGTTGGCAATGCTCCACCAGGGGCTGCAGATGCCACCGGTCACCAGCCTGTTTATGGGCTTTCCGGGAGGAGCTATGGGAGAAGTGTCACCATTGGCACTGTTAATTGGTGGAGGCTATTTACTCTATCGGAGACATATTAACTGGCGGATTCCCGTTTCGATCCTGGCGACAGTCTTTATCCTTGCCGGGCTGACCGGCCAGAATCCGTTCCTGCATATGGTGACAGGGGGTCTCATGCTGGGGGCATTCTTTATGGCGACGGACTGGGTAACCAGCCCGATTACCCAGAAAGGGAAAATTATTTTTGGAATTGCCATTGGCGTTCTGATTGTTGTATTCAGAATCGGCCTTGCACCAACTGAAGGGGTCGCTTTCTCCATTCTTATCATGAATGCGTTTGTTCCGCGCATCGAAAGAATGACGAAACGCATTCCTTTCAGTGAGCCAAAAATGAGAGCGATTCAAGAGATTGCTGCTGAAAAATATTAGCAATCACACGAAGGAATGAGTTCAACAGGCCTGTGCAGTTTGATATGCTGCAGGCCTGTTTGTTATACGCGCATGATTTTGGTTGTTGCTTTATGGGATCTTTGGTAAAATGAAGGCATTCAATCTGAAACATCAACCAGCATATGGAGGTGCCTTCATGATCCTGTCGGGCAAGGAAATACATTCACGGCTTGGCAAAGATATTTTCATTGATCCATTTGATGAAAAACAACTGAATCCCAACAGCTATAATCTTAAATTGCATCATGAACTGCTGACATATGATACACCTGTTCTGGATATGAAAAAACCAAACCCAACCCGTTCACTGATTATTGATGAAGATGGGTTGGTGCTGGAGCCTGGGCGGCTTTATCTGGGAAGAATCAAAGAATACACGAAAACGTTTAATTTAGTTCCCATGCTGGAAGGACGCTCATCCATTGGGCGGCTGGGGCTGTTCATTCATGTAACGGCCGGCTTTGGTGATGTTGGCTTTTGTGGATACTGGACGCTGGAAATATTTTGCATTCATCCCATCCGGATTTATCCGGATGTGGAGATCTGCCAGATCTATTATCATACAATTTTAGGGGATCATGTGCCTTATAAAGAAGGAAAATACCAGAACAATTCAGGCATTCAGGCCAGTTTGCTGTATAAGGATTTTTTGAAATAGGCCGGATCATCATAGCGGTCATATGGGACTGCAAGGCTGCACTGGTTGAAAGCGGAAGGACTTGGGTAATCATTTAATAAGATAATGATCAGGACAGATCAAGGAGGGCTTCACATGGCAGACGAACGCCGTGCAAAAGACATCATGACCCGCGATGTGATCACAGTCACAAAGGATCAAACGGTTAACCAGGTAATTGAAATCTTAATGGATAAAAATATCAGCGGACTCCCTGTAGTGGATGAGGATGGGAAAGTGATTGGCATCGTGACAGAAGGCGATCTGATTTATCGAAGCAAGAAACTGGAAATTCCACGTTATTTTACGATTCTGGACAGTTATATTTTTCTGGATAATACCAAAAAGATGGAAGAACAGATTCGCAAAATGGTGGGTTATCGCGTGGAGGATATCATGACAAAGAATGTTGTTGTCGTCGATTCGGAAGAGACGGTGGAAGAAATTGCGACCATCATGACAAAAAAGAATGTCAACCGTGTTCCGGTGATCAAGGATGGGGTGTTGGCGGGTATTGTGACCCGCAGAGATATCATACGCGCCTATGCATCTGATCTCAAAGATTCTGAAAAACAATCCTAGCGTGAGTTTACAAGTTATTTCAGACACACCTGCTCTGTCTATGTAATTTCA
>JAWSUV010000077.1:0-12452 GCA_033549305.1 Bacillota bacterium
GATTTTGGCGCTCTAAAGTCAGAAGAACAGGAACAGATTCAACTGATTTTGTCCATCATGGACCGGCATCAGTTGATTGGTAAGATTTCCTTTATCAATCTGAGCAGTCAGAAAGCGCTGGGAGCGGCTTACCGCGAAGTTGCCAGAAGGCGGGGTATCTTCTGCCTCACATCTCTGTATGAACCCTTTGGTCTTGCGACCATTGAAGCCATGTCCTGTGGGGTTCCTGTGGTGGTGACGGTCAATGGTGGTGGACAGGAGATTCTCAGCAGCCAGGGAACTGAATACGGGATTCTGGTTGATCCGGAAGACCCAGAAGCGATCAGCCGTGGAGCGATGGATCTGCTGACAGACAGCGAACGCTGGGAAGATTATCGTGAAAAAGGACTGAAACGCGTACTCACAACTTATACCTGGGATGCGGCAGGAAAAGCATACGTGGAAGCGATACACCAGCATTTAAAGAAAGCTGAACAGGACCATGGAAAAAAAGTCGCAGCCGTACCGGAAGTGCCGGAATATTTTTGGGATCCCACAGCAAACAATCTTGGGAAGCTTAGCTGGATCAGGCAGGCTGTCCTTGATCGACTGACATCATAATCCTTCCGGGATTCAGCATTGATTATAAGTCGTGCCGCATTGTTATCAATGAAAACAGACGTTTGAAAGGGGGGTCTCCATGGGAAACCGCAAGAAACATTCTGAACTGGCTAAGCGGGAGGAACGAACAGCCTATAAGTTATTGCTGCCGGCATTGATTATTTTACTGTTGATTGCCATCTACCCGCTGGGTCAGGTGTTTTACACCAGTTTCACCGACAGACAGTTTGCCAGTGGTCAGGAAACTGAGTTCATTGGCGTCAGGAACTACCAGCGGTTGTTAAGTGTTAAGGTTCAGCAACTGAACCAGGAGTTGGATCCGGATACAAATGAACCGATCTTTGATGAAGCCGGCGAGCCGGTATATGAACGGCCGATCGCTGTACTGCCACGCGAACCATATCGTTACCGGGAATATAAGCAATTTTCCTTTTTGGGTAACCGGTATGTGTTGGCGGCAACGGATGTTGACTTTATTGATGCGATTGCAAACACCCTGATCTTTACCATCGCCTCCGTCTTCATGGAATTGACACTGGGACTGGGGGTAGCGTTGGTGGTTAACAGTAATTTTAAAGGAAGAGGTGCCACCCGCACTGCCATGCTGATTCCCTGGGCGGTTATCACAGTTGTATCAGCCCGTATGTGGGAATGGATGCTGGCACCCAACCGGACAGGATTCTTCAACACATTACTGGCTGCCACCAGTGTGGGAGACGGCAGGATCGCTTTTTTGGCCAGCAGCCAATTGCAGCTTTGGGCCATGGTGGCGGTGGATGTCTGGAAAACAACTCCTTTTATGGCACTGTTGCTGCTGGCGGGAATGCAGACAATTCCGGATGAACTGTACGAAGCTGCCGCCATTGACGGTGCCAGTCCGGTTAAACAGTTTTTCAGCATCACCTTTCCCTTGCTGAAACCGGCGATGGCAGTTGCCCTGATTTTCAGAACGCTGGATGCGCTCCGGGTCTTTGACGTATTCCAGGTCCTTCTTGGCCAGAGCCAGTATTCAATGGCCACTTACAACTATTTTCAGTTAATCGGCAACCGAAACATGGGGCTTGCTTCAGCCATTGGTGTTGTGATTTTCATCATCATCTTTGGTTTTGCAATTGCTTACATCAAAGTGTTAGGAGTGGATATGGATGAAACCTCGTAAAGGACTCCGAAGCATTCTTTTTAAAACCGGTTTTTACTTGGCTTTAATGATAATTTTCATTTACCTGCTGTTTCCCTTTTACTGGGCCATCAATTCGTCTCTTAAAACGGAAGCGCAGCTTCAAATGGCACCTGCCACCATGGTGCCGCGCAGCCCCAGTACTGGCGAAATAGCACCATCGCTTCAAAATTACCAAGTGGTTTTTAAAAATCCGCAATTTATTCGCGGGCTGATGAACAGTGCCATCGTAGCCACCTCCACGACCATCCTGGCGCTGATGGCAGGATCTTTTGCGGCCTTTGCTCTTGGAAAGCTTCGGTTTCGGGGAAAGAAACCAACCCTGTATCTGATTCTGGCCATGACCATGTTTCCGCAGGTGACCGTGCTGGCAGGGTTGTATGCTGTCATCACAACGCTCAATCTTCCGGCCATCACCAGTATGATCCTGTCCTACATGATTTTCACGCTCCCGTTTACCACGTGGGTATTAACCGCATTCTTTAGAGGACTGCCCCTGGCACTGCTGGAATCGGCGCAGGTAGACGGCGCTACACCTTTCCAGACTTTCTATAAAATATTGCTGCCTCTGACGGCTCCCGCGATGGTGACCACAGGACTGCTTGCGTTTATTGCGGCCTGGAATGAATACCTGTTTGCCCTAACATTCACTTCCATTGATCCGGGAGCCCGCACGGTCCCCGTCGCCATTGCCTATTTCACAGGAGCCGTTGCCCGTCAGGAACCATTCGGAGAAATTATGGCTGCAGCAGTGCTGGTCACCGTTCCCATTGTGATACTGGTACTGGTCTTCCAGAAACGAATTGTTGCCGGCCTGACCGCCGGTGCAGTGAAAGGATAATGTGCAGCGTGTTTAAAGAGTGTTTTAAAGGGAAACGATGCGAATCAATCTGATCTTTTTGTGCGATCAGTGAAGGGAGTGATGCCTGAAAGAACACCGATTCCCATTTGAGGACGATAAATGACACTGATGATGAAGGGGGAATTTTTGTGACAATCAGAAACAAACATTGGTTGATGTTGTTATTGGTCATGGTACTTGTGGTGGGCCTGCTGGCTGGTTGCGGCAGCCCGGCACCGGCAGAGCCGGCAGAACCGGCAGAGCCGGCCGAACCGGCAGAGCCGGCAGAACCGGCAGAGCCGGCCGAACCGGCAGAGCCGGCCGAACCTGGCGATAGGATTGTTGTGACAGTCGCAGCAGGTGCTGTCGGTCAAGAATTGGAACTGACTCAAGCTGCAGCGAGGATGTATATGGACGATAATCCAAATGTAGATGTTCGTGTACTGGACACACCTGACCTTGCCCAGGACCGACTGGGACTCTATCTGCAGTTCTTTGAAGCCAGAAGTGCAGAAGTAGACGTGTATCAGATTGACGTCATCTGGCCAGGTGATCTGGCGGAACATTTTGTTGACCTGTATGAATACGGTGCAGCTGATGTCGTGGACGAACATTTTCCGGCCATCGTGGATAATAACACAGTTGACGGAAAACTGGTCGCCATCCCCTGGTTTACAGATGCAGGGCTGCTTTACTATCGTACTGACCTGCTGGAAAAATATGATTTTGAACCCCCAACAACCTGGGACGAGCTGGAAGAACAGGCTGCAGTTATCCAGGAAGGTGAGCGTGCGGAAGGAAATGCAGACTTTGTTGGATTCGTGTGGCAGGGAGATGCTTATGAAGGGTTAACCTGCGATGCGCTGGAATGGATTGCTTCCAATGATGGCGGCACGATCATCAGCCAGGATCAGGTGATCACCATCAACAATGAAAACGCCATTGAGATCATTGATCAGGCAGCCGGATGGGTAGGAACGATTTCACCCAGTGGTGTGACTGGTATGGGCGAAGAAGATGCCCGTGCCATCTAGCAAGGCGGCAATGCTGCTTTTATGCGCAATTGGCCCTATGCGTACAGTCTTGGCCAGGGTGCTGACAGTGCCATTGCAGGAAACTTTGATGTATCACCGCTGCCGGCAGGTAAGAGCGGTGAAGGCGCAGCGACTCTTGGCGGATGGCAGCTGGGTGTCAGCAAGTATAGCAACAATCCGGAAGCTGCCGCAGATGTGGCTCTGTTCCTGGCAAGCTACGATGTACAGAAAATGCGGGCAGTGGAAGGATCAATGAATCCTACCATCATGTCACTTTATGAAGATGCAGAGGTTCTGGAAGCCAGCCCATTCTTTGGCAGCCTTTATGATGTGTTCATCAATGCCGTTGCCCGTCCATCCACCGCAACAGCGCCTAACTATAATGCTGTCTCTACTGCTTTCTTCAGAGCGGTTCATTCCGTGCTGACAGGCTCGACCGATGCAGCGACTGCTTTTGAAGAACTTGAACTGGACCTGCAGGATATCACGGGATTTGATATTGAGTAAACTAAGATTGTTGGGCAAAGCAAAATAAATGATTCAGGACTGCCTGATACATCGGGCAGTCCCCTTACATAATCATGCCGCAATAAAGCTGAAGGAGCGTCCCCATGGGAAGAAGATCGAAAGAAACGGAACCTTTCTATGGCAAGGATCCATGGAAAATCGTTGAAACTGAATATAAAGCTGAAAGAAACTTTCTGGATGAAACGATTTTTTCACTGGGCAATGGGCACATTGGTACCCGGGGAACGTTGGAGGAAGGATATGACGGGCCAGCTGGGACATCCATGGAAGGCACGTATCTAAACGGGTTTTTCGAGAAAGTACCCATTCACTATGATGAAACGGCCTATGGCTATGCCACGCATACTGAAACCATGCTGAACCTCCCCAACGGCAAAGTGATTCAGGTGATGGTGGAGGATGAATTGCTGAGCCTTTTTACCGGATCCCTGGAAACGTATCATAGGGAGCTGGATTTGCAGCAGGGAGTGCTGAGAAGGCACATGCGATGGATTTCACCCAAAGGGCGGATGGTTAATGTTGAAACGGAACGGTTGGTTTCACTGGTGGATGATCGGTTGATGCTGATCCGCTATGCTATCACACCGGTAAACTTTACGGGGAAAATAACACTGATTTCAATGCTGGACGGCCACGTCCGCAACCAGACAGCTGAAAATGATCCCCGAATTGGTACCAGCCTGGCAGGGCAAACCCTGAAACTGGAAAAGATTGAACAAACAGGGGATATTTCCAGGCTGCTGCAGGTGACACCCTTTTCCAAGCTTCAGCTGTTGAGTGCTGTGGCTCACTTCATTGAATCTGACCAGCCATACCAGCGAGAGAACCTGATCCATGGCCAGCTGGCCGAGCACCGGTATATTTTCGAAGCCGCTCAGGGGGAGCAGATTGGGCTGACAAAAGCGATCATGTACCGAAGCAAGGTAAAAGGTGATCCAATAGCACTGTGGGAATCGGCAGACAAACCACTTTTAAGGGCATTGCAGCAGGGCTGGGCCCATTACCATCTCCTCCAGCGACAGGTGATGGACGATTTCTGGCTTCACAGTGATGTGGCTATTCAGGGGGATGATCTTCTTCAGCAGGGCATGCACTTTAACCTGTTCCATTTATTTCAGTCAGCCGGGAAAGACGGAAAGACAAATATTGCGGCAAAAGGACTGACAGGAGAGGGTTATCAGGGCCACTATTTTTGGGATTCTGAAATATACATTGTTCCCTATTTCACTTTTACGCAGCCATGGGTGGCCAGACAATTGCTGGCATACCGATACCACACGCTGGATCAGGCTCGGCAGCGTGCTCAAAAGCTTTTCCGTAAACCAGGTGCGTTATACCCATGGAGAACCATTACAGGTATTGAGTGTTCCTCCTATTATCCCGCGGGGACAGCTCAATACCACATTAATGCCGATATTGCATATGCTGTCCGTCAATATGTAGAGGCGACTGGTGATATTTCTTTTCTGCTGGAACATGGGGCAGAGATTGTTTTTGAAACTGCCCGAATCTGGATGTATATAGGCAGCTACTCACCACTTGAAAAGGCGCAGTTTTCGATTCATACCGTCACAGGTCCAGATGAGTATTCGGCATTGGTCAGTAATAATTTTTATACCAACAGCATGGCCAGAATGCATCTGCATTATGCCGTTGCAGTGGCTGAACAGTTACTGACAGATTATTCGGGAGAATATGAGCGGATCAGCCAAAAAATCAGTTTAAGGCAGGAAGAGCTTCAAGCGTGGACAAAAGCGGCAGAGAAGATGATGCTGCCCTGTGATGACAGGCTGGGCATACATCCCCAGGATGACAGCTTTCTGGAAAAAGAGGTATGGCCCTTTGAAGAAACGCCGGAAGATCATTATCCTCTGTTGCTCCACTATCATCCACTGGATATTTACCGTCACCAGGTGTGCAAGCAGGCCGATGTGGTGTTGGCACTCTACCTGCTGCACGACCAGTTCACCCTGGAAGAGAAGAAAACAGACCTGGCTTATTATGAGCCAATTACCACCCATGATTCCTCGCTTTCAAAATGCATTTACAGCATCATGGCAGCTGAAACGGGCGATGTGGATCATGCTCTCAGCCTGTTTATGGATATAGCACGCCTGGACTTGGATAACCACCAGGGAAATGCCCAGCACGGGATCCACACGGCCAGCATGGCCGGCACCTGGCTCAGTCTCGTGGCAGGTTTCGCCGGGATGCGGCTGAAAGACGGTTTCATTTCACTAACACCGCAATTACCCCCAAAATGGCAGTCATATGGGTTTCGACTTAAATTCCGGGGTAATTGTATAAAAATAACAGTGAGTGATACCACCGTACAGGCGGAACTGTTGGAAGGAGAAGAAATGATACTCCTGCTGGATGGTAAAAAAGAAACGATTAAATCTGGAGATGTGTCTGTATTCAGCCGGAAACCGCCAGCTGATCACATAAATGCTGTGCAGGCATAAAATGATGAAAGAGGTGATGATGAATGGCAGGATTGAAGCTGATCGACATCAATAAGGTGTATCCCAACGGGTTTCATGCAGTTCATGACATGAGCCTGGAAATCGAAGACAATGAATTCATTGTTTTTGTCGGTCCATCCGGTTGCGGAAAATCGACAGCCCTTCGCATGATTGCCGGCCTGGAGGAAATAAGTACCGGCGAGCTGTACATCGGCGACCGGCTGGTCAATGATGTTTCTCCCAAAGACCGGGATATTGCGATGGTCTTTCAGAACTATGCACTGTACCCACATATGACAAATTATGAAAATATGGCTTTTGGCCTAAAACTGCGCAACATGCCCAAGGCCGAGATTGACAAGCGGGTGCGGAATGCGGCGGATGTATTAGGATTACAGCCCCTGCTGAAAAACAAGCCCAAGGAACTTTCCGGCGGGCAGCGTCAGCGGATCGCCCTGGGGAGGGCTATTGTTAGGGATCCAAAAGTCTTTTTGATGGATGAACCCCTGTCAAACCTTGATGCAAAACTGCGGGTACAGACACGGGCAGAAATCAGCAAACTGCATCAACGGCTCAAAACCACTTTTATTTATGTTACTCATGACCAGACGGAAGCCATGACCATGGGAACGCGAATCGTCGTGCTTAAGGACGGATATGTGATGCAGGTGGATTCACCCACCAATCTTTATAAATATCCGACAAACAAATTTGTCGGAAGCTTTATCGGTTCACCTCAGATGAATTTCATCGAAGGCGTGCTGGAAGTGACCGGAGATGACTGCCAGTTCAACTATAAGGGCGGCTCCATTTCCATCACCGGCGAAAAAGCAGCTAAGTTGAAAGAAAAAGGGTTTAACTCGAAGGAAGTCACGCTGGGCATACGGCCGGAACACATTGACATTAAAACATATGAGCCGGCTGAAGGGACACCGAACCGGGCACTGGTAGAAGTTACTGAACTGTTGGGGTCAGAAACCTATCTCTTTATCAAAGTGGAAGACGAAACGATAGTCGCACGGATTGAACCGTCCATTGATGTCCAAGTGGGGGATGTGATCACACTGGTACCCAGACCGGAACATGTTCACCTGTTCCATCCAGAGACGGAAGAATCATTATTACTGTAATCCTTGCTTGTTAAGGACTGATTACTTGATGAAGTGCAATTGATTCAAAAGAGTTGCAGGTTCCAGATGAGCCAGGGAAGGAACCACCAGTGCGGCGCGGATTAGGTGTTCCTCGCTGCCAATACCCACTGCAGTCATGCCTGCTTTTAAAGCAGCTTCAATTCCTGCCTGTGCATCTTCGAAAACGATACAATTTCTGGGCGAAACAGCGACCATCTGAGCGCCCAGTAAGAATACCTCCGGATCCGGTTTTGCTTTGGTTGTCATGGTACCGTCAACGACAGCATCAAAAGCGTGCTGGATGCTGAGCTTATCAAGAATTGTCCTGGCGTTCTTGCTGGCTGAACCCAGGGCAGTTTTTATGCCCATTTTTCGTGTGGCGGAAAGAAAAGTTGCTGCACCCGGCAGCAGATGGGTTTGATCAAGCGTCTGCAGATATTCCACATACCATTGGTTTTTGCGGTCAGCCAATCGGACGCGCTCTTTTGGATCTGCTTCTACCCGGCCTATGTCCAGTAATATGTCCAGAGCCTGCATACGGCTGACCCCTTTCAAGTTTTCATTGTCTTTCGGCGTAAAGAAGAACCCCATTTCACTTGCCAAACGCTTCCAGGCCAGGTAATGGTAATGAGCTGTGTCGACGATGACTCCATCCAGATCAAAAATAAATGCCAGATCCATGCGTGTGCACCTCCTGTAAAATACTGCCAAAAAGGAAAGTCTGTGTTATACTATTATAGCAGATAATCTGTCGTTGTTTCAGTGCATTGAACCGGTGAAACGTGTTGCAGGTGCTGAAGATGGAACGGAAAGGAATGGATGATTTTCATGAATGCCATCCAATTAGACAACATAACATTCTCTTACGGCGGTGAAAGACCGTTTTTGGATGATTTCCATCTTACCATCCGAAAAGGCGAGATTGTGACCCTGGCTGGATTGAATGGCGCCGGGAAAACCACGTTGATCCGTATAGCCGCCACATTGCTGGCGCCACAGCAGGGGAAAAGACACTATTTTGAAAATCCTGCACTCACCATGAAGCAGATTCGACGCCGGATCGGGTATGCCGCTCAGGAACTTGCGCTCTACCAGGAATACACCGTATCAGAAAACCTGCGTCTCTTCGCTGGTCTTTATGGTCTGAAGAAAAGACAATCTCAGATCCGGATCGAAACACTGGCATCACTTCTTCAACTGGAAGAGCACCTCAGTGTGACGATCAAAAACTGCTCCGGGGGCACCAGGCGGAAAACACATCTGGCGGTTTCACTGCTCCATGAGCCGGAATTATTGATATTAGATGAGCCGACTGCAGGTATCGATATTAAAACGGCAGAAGTGATTCTTAAAACCCTGCGTACGCTGGCCCGGATGGACAGAGCTGTGTTATGTGCAGCACATTCCCTGGATGAAATTCTAACGCTGTCCGGCAGGGTTTTGGTGATGAAGAACGGCCGGATGGTCCGGGAACTCTGTTTACCTGATGACAGTGAACCTTTTTCTGAAATACAGCGTCAGGAGATGAAGCGAAGCATGATTCTTGCTCTATAGCACATAATACTGAAAAAAGCATTAACCTGATTACAAAGGAGGAAATCCCTTGTTACAAAAATGGAAATGTTCCGGATTTCAATTGATGCTGCTGGGCCTCATGATGACGATTGCATTGGCGTCCAGTTGCCGTTCAAAACCGGTACCTCCCCGCGAAGCGCTTCAAAAAGCCATTGAACAAGAGCTGGAAGTGACTACCAGTGAAACAGAAAGCCTTGTTCAGTTTAGTTTGATGATGGACACCAGTGAGTTTATTGATCCCGAGACAGAAGTGGTGTTGGGATTATTGGAAAATATCACGCTTCACATGAAAGCAGTGAATGACATTCCGGCAATGATGTCTTCCATGCAGGGACGGCTGGATGTGGGTGGCATGCTGTTTCATTTTGATATACTGACAACGAATGAAGTGCTGGCGTTAAAAGTACCTGCACTGGCAACGCTTCTGCAGGAACCGCGGTTGCAGCAGGGATACATTGTGTTGCGCATGGAAGATCTGATGAGTGAAGTCCCCGAAGCGCAGTCCGGTGTTTACGAGGAAATGGTCGGATTGCTTTCGGATCATCAGCGAAGCTTGAAACTGACCCGTATTGTACTGGAACGTACCCTGGAAGCTCTTGAAGACAATGTGTTGGAAGATTTGGGTGAGGTGACCATTGAGATTGGAAACGATCAGGAAAAAGTGCGCCAGATAGCCGTCCATATCGGTGAAACCGAACTCAGGGCGCTGGCACTGGCATATATTGACCTATTTAGTGATGAAGAGATGCGCGATTTTCTTTTTGAGATGGATCTGGC
Source organism: Bacillota bacterium (assembly GCA_033549305.1). GTDB lineage: Bacteria > Bacillota > Clostridia > Peptostreptococcales > Tindalliaceae > Anoxynatronum. The sequence goes on from JAWSUV010000077.1 coordinate 10,128, forward strand.
TGTTTCACCGGAAATCAGCCGTGAAACCTTTGAAACAGAAATGAATAAGATGATTGAAGAGGTTAAACCTGTGCTGGATGAAATGATGGACGCATTTTTTGAGACGGTTGATATGGAACAGAGCTCCTTTATCTTAACGCTGTTTCTCAACAACGAACACCAGGTACTGCGTACCCATTTTGCCGGGAATGCTTTTATAACACCGGAACCGGGAAGAAGAGTTAACGCTGTCCTGGACATCACTTCGGACACCCTTAGCAGGAACGAAACTGTGAGCATCGAGATTCCGGAAATGACATCAGAAAACACCATGGATATAATGGAATTATTGTGGTTATTGATGTTCGCCTTCTAAAGCATGAGTGCATCATCAGGAAAGGCTGGATGCACTCCAGCCTTTTTTTATACCGATCTGATAATTTAAAAATCAAGGCATCTCAATCAGCGTTGTGAGGAGACCTGCAGATGAAAACCGCTCTTAAGCTGGCTGGATTTCATATAGTTCAGAAACTGAAAAAACCCGGATGGTGGATCATTTCCATCCTGGTGCCGCTCCTGATGATTTTTTTGCTGGCCGCCGGCTTTTCAGGCTTTTTTGAAGAAGGTCTTTTTCTGGAACCCTTTGAAGTGGTATTGATCAACCAGGATACCCATCCGGTGATCCAAATGATTGAGGAACAGCTGATCATGGATGATCAGATCGGCCGACTGGTAGTGCTGACACCCATGACGGATGAAGAGGCTGCCCGAAACCGACTGCAGAAAAGAGAGATCACCGCGGTGGTCATTTTACCAGAGGGTATGATTTCAGCACTGGAGGCAGGCGATAACCGGGAAATCGAGTTGCTGCTTAATCCGGACATGCCTTTTGAAGGAAGACTGGTCAGGGGGATCATGGAGCATTTCATGAAAAGTGTCTCAGGCGGTCAGAGTGCGGTTTATACCGTATGGGACTATTATGGTAAAATCGGTCTCGACACGTCGGCACGCAGCCAGAAAATCAATCCGGTTATCCAGGACATTACCCTGCGCGCTTACCGGACTCGGGATCAGTTAATCGAGCCGGTGATCCTGCCTGATTTAAAAAACATGGATCCCATTCAATACTACGGTACAGCGATGATTGTTCTTTTCGTCATGTTTTTAAGTTTGCAGGAAAGCCGTTTGTGGCTCAACGAAAACCAGCATGGATTAAAAGGGAGACTGCTCATGACAGGCATTTCCCGCCCTGCTTATATGGCAGCACAGTTTCTGCGGATCTTTTTTTTGGCTGTGATTCAAACAATGACAATCTCCGGGATCTTGCTGGCTTTCAAGGTCGTTCCCTGGGAGTTGACAGAAGGCATGATATTTTTGTATGGCGGGATGATATTTGCTGCCAGCAGCCTCGCCCTGCTGCTTGGTATTATTGTCAAAGAGGAAGAGTCTTATCAGGTATTGCTTAACAGTGTCTTGTTGCTGGGAGCACTTCTGGGTGGAGGACTGATTCCATTGCATTATATGCCTGTCTGGATGCAGCGGACAGCACAGATCACGATCAATTACTGGGTGCTCACCGGCAGTTTTGCTCTGTTAAACGGTGAGGTCCAACGCTTATTGTGGATTACGCTGGGCTTGATATTGGTGGGCAGCGTTACCCTGATCATCAGTCTCATGATGATGGGCAGACAATCGGAGGAACAATAATGAAAACCTTTCTGTATTCTGGTGTGATTTTAAAACGCTACCTGAAAAAGAAACGGCTTCTATTTATGATGCTGCTCATGCCGCTGTTGACTGCGGTGATGATTGGATCCGTTTATCAGCCTGCTGTGGATGGTGCCATTCCCATTGCCTGGGTGGATGAAGATGACAGTCAAGCTTCCCGCTATCTGACGGAACTGATGCAGCAGGAACCTCTTCTGCGCCTGATGATCACTGACCGAACCGAAGCCATTGATTTAACACGCCGTTACAGGGTTGAAGGGACATACATTATTCCAGCAGGATTTGAAGATCAACTGCAGCAGGATCGGATTCCCCGGATGGAAATGATTCGTTCAGCAGCCTCTTTTGGTGCGGATACCATCGCCGAGTTGATCACTTCTGGCGTAATCCGCCTGGCAAGCCATCACCGGGCTGCCAGCATTATTCTCAACGAATATCGTCTGGCGGGCATTGTTGTGGATGAAACCGACATGCGCCGTGAGATTATCGAGCATGCCGACACTTACTGGAAAGACGGTCCCGTGATTCCTCTCCGGGTAAACGAAAGTTTGATTGATGACACAATATCCAGAGAAGTACGGCGGGGCATCCTTGCAGGACCGCATGGGGCTTTGACGG
>JAWSUV010000078.1:0-12415 GCA_033549305.1 Bacillota bacterium
GACGCCCTGCATTGTCGGTCTGAAACTCAATAAAATGATTACCACCGCCAAGAGTGCCAATCTGATAGTATCCTCTGTCAATCTCCTTCCAAAGATGCTGTTGCTGTCTTTCATCCGGATGATTTTTCTGAAAATCATCCAGCGTCTGACAGGGTTGTTTTTGAGAGTGGTGCGAAAACCCCTGCGGCACAATAGCAAGAATCTGCTCCACCCATTTGGTCAACAGTGGCCGGGAAAAGCTGTCACTTGTGAGTGAGGTGCGGCAGAAGGCCACCCCGCAGCCGATGTCCACCCCTACTGCATTCGGAATAATCACCTCACGGGTTGCCAGCACGCCGCCAATGGGCATGCCGAATCCCTGATGGGTATCCGGCATCAGTACAATCCGGTTCAGTGCAAAAGGCAGCTCTGAGAGATTTAACGCCTGATCCAGGCATCCCTCTTCCAGATGAGCAATGTCAGGCAGCCACACATAGATGGGAATTTTCAACGTCCCCCGTTTTGGGTGTTCCGATAACACAAACATCCACTAACACCCCTTCCTTTCCAGCCAGACAAAGACTATCCTCCGCCAAGAGGGCGCAGCACCCTCACCTGATCTCCATCCTGCAACCGCCGGACAGGATATTCCTGTTGCAGCAGGCGTTTGTTGTTGACCCATACAGCTGTATTGCGACCGAAACCCTGATTCTGCAGCAGATCAATCACACGGCTCTCTTCAGGGAGATCGATCGTTTCCTGGTTAAAAATAATTTTCATCTCATTCTTCCTTCCAATCCGCCGTAAGCATCATGTGTGCAGTAAAAATCGTTCAGGAAAGACAACTGCCCGGCCGCCGGGACCGGGCAGTAGCCAGACTGTTACTGTTTTTCCAGCAGCCATCCCAGTGAAAGGCGGCGCAAGGTTGATTCTGTCGGTTTTCCATCTTCATCCCAGCCCATAAAGGCATAATAGTTTTTCTTTGCGGCATCAAATTCTTCCCTGTTCATCTGATGTCCTTCTGAAGGTCCTTCCGGCAGCGGTTCAAAGATTCGGTCAGGCAGCACATCATCCTTGGCACTGAATCCATCCCGCACATTGAACCAGCGCATCATGTTAATACGGCGTTCACCAATGTCCATCAACTCCTCCAGGGATGTCTGCCAGCCAATCCCGCTGCGACAGGCATCCACCAGGTCAGCAGGTCCATATAACTCCCAGGCGGGTCCCCAGGCAAATTGGCAGATGCACAGGGTGTCCATCAGGGAGAAAAATTTCTGCCCAGCAATAGCGAAACGTACTTTATCGTCATCCAGAGCGAACTGGTCATCATACAGCAGATTAATCCCCAGCATTCCCAGCCATACCTGCTCTTTAGAATCAGGGGGCATGGTGAGGAAGGGGTCATGTTCGCAGGACTGGTGGTCAGCGCCAAAATTATTGACGGCATAGATCAGTCCGACTGCCGGTTTGTACTGAGGCATGTGAGCCGGCAGTTCCTGCTTTTTAACACTGACACTCAGCGGGACAGCCTCAGGCCCCAGCTTTTCTGCCATACGGTAGCTTCCTTCAGCCAGCAGGTCTCCAAATCCCTCCCGAAAAGCGATCTTCTTAATCAGTTCCGGGTAAACAGAACCGTCACCGAAAGCTAATGCCATGCCATCGGTATCGTCTTTTGTTATCAGGCCCTTTTCATAGCACTCCATCGCAAAAGCAATCGTGGCGCCGCAAGAGATGGTATCAACGCCGTACATATTGCAATACTGGTTGGCAACAGCGATATCTTCGAGGTTGTCATTACAGCAGTATGAGCCAAAAGTGGCACAGGTTTCATACTCCGGTCCTCCATAGAAAGGATCCACCTTACCTTCCACTTCCACTACCCGCTTGCAGCGAATGGCACAGGCAAAACAGGTGTCTCTTTCTTTCAGAATGGTTTTGGCCATCGTGGTGCCGGTGATTTTCTTCGCACCATCATTAAAATATCCCGAGCTGAAATTGCGGGTTGGCAGAAAGCCGTTGCGGTTGTGATCGTTCAGTTCACCAGCGGTGCCAAAGAGTCCCAGCCCTTCAACTCCCTCATTTTCCTTAATCCGTTCATTCACATTGCCCGTGAGCTTTCGAAACCCTTCCTGATCCGCCGCCTTTCGTGCTTTACCCTTTTTTACCACAACTGCTTTCAGGTTCTTCGAACCCATGACAGCACCGGTGCCGTTCCTGCCGTTAGCCCGGTTAGACATATTCATGATGGATGCGTATTTCACCAGATTTTCACCGGCAGGCCCTATCTGGGCAATTTCCACCTGATTATCATCAAGTTCCTTTTTGATAACTTTTTCCGCTTCCCCCGTGACCATACCCCATATCCCCGATGCATCCCGCAGGTTCACCGTTTCACCATCAATGTAGAGATACATCGGTTTTTCTGCTTTTCCCCGAAAAACGACAGCATCATACCCATTGATTTTCAAGTGAGCCGGGAAGAATCCACCTGATTGGCTGTCTCCAATGGTTCCCGTCAGCGGACTTTTAGTGGTGATGTTCAGCCGGCTTTGCCCGCTGATAGGCAGTCCGGTTAAAACGGAAACAGAAAAAATCAACAGGTTGTCCGGCGACAAGGGGTCAACTCCCTGCCCCATTTCCTGCAACGCCAGATAAAGTCCCAGGGAAGAACCTCCTGGATACAGCCGATAGATGTTTCCCGGCAGGATGCGGGACTCAATCGTACTTTTACTCAGGTTGACATCCAAAATTTTAGCATCAGGAAATACACTCATACTCTTTTTCGCCTCACTTTCTTTTTTGTAATATCCTTCTCTTACACTACCATCCTCTTTAAAGCGCAGTCTCCATGATAATCTTATTTCGACATCAATCGTTGAGATCCTGCAACCGCCAAAATACTTTTTCAAAAATCCCCCCTTCTGCAGCTGTTTATGATATGATGAATAACGAAGAGAATAATTCTCATTAAGCTAATTACTTAAGCATCTGCGGGGTGAATGTAAATGAAAGATTTAAAGAGTCATTTGATCGGTATCAGCGCTGTCGGTGGTGCCCTGGTATCTGCCATGTGCTGAGTGATTCCCATCGTCATTATGTCACTCGGGCTTAGTGGCATTGGTTTGTCTTATGTGGCCATTCTGGCCCCTTACCAGCGTTACTTTCAGTTTTTCGCCATTGGTATGCTGTTCCTGGCTCATTACCGCATGGAAAAACAGGCAATGAAGAAAAGGACTGAAATCTTCATCTGGGCTGCGACAGTGATGGTTGTCCTGCTGATGCTGTCTCCGGTGATCACACGGCTGCTTATTTGAAAGGACGGTGCATCCTGAAAAATAGCCGTTTAAGCCCGGATATTTCCCCGGGTTTTTTTGACTGCCAAAAGGTTTATAACTGGATCCCGATCACCTGGAGCACATCCCACAGGGCATCTTCATTGTTGGTGCTGGTAATGTGGTCTGCCTGTTCCTTCACTGCCTGTTCAGCATTGCCGGTAGCAAAACCAACACCGGCCATCCGGATCATACTCAGGTCATTATCATGATCACCGATGGCTGCAACAGCCTCCATCGTCAGTCCCAGGAATTCTGCCAGCCACTGGAGAGCATTCCCTTTGGTGGCGTTTCTATCTAGAATCTCCAGATTATCATGTCCTGAACGGGTCAGGGTAATGCCTGAAACCTCTTCCAATTGCTTTCTCTTTACATCCAGCGCTTCCAGATCCCTCGAAATGATGATCAGATTGGCCAGCCGGCCGCCGTTTCTGGTAAAATGTGTGAATTTCACCTGCCGGTGAATGGGAGATAAGCATACCGTATGGAAGGCATGAAGCGCAGCGTTTACAGGTGGATTCAAACTTTTTCGTTCGAACCCATAGATATTCTTCATCCGGTCCCAGCGGCTGGCAACATATGTGTTTTGATTATCAGACCCATGATAATACAGCCGGGGCTGTTGTTCCAATATGCCCAACACCTGTTCCAGGGATTCTTTTTGTAAATATCTGGTATGGATGATTTTTTTCTCCGGATTTCGAATCACCGATCCATTATTGGTAATCAGCCAACAGGGAATCTTGATCTGCGGCAGATAGGGTGCCACTGAATGGTAGGGTCTGCCAGTGCACAACACGATCTGGATCCCTTGACGGTATGCTTCCTGAAGAGCCAATCTATTCTTGTGTGTCAGCCGTTTGTAATCATCCAGAAGGGTACCGTCCAAGTCTGTTGCTAATAGGCGAATCTGCATTCCACCACCTCCTGTCAGTTTCAGTTAATGACTATCTCCATTATACCAGATTCACCAGAGGCGAGGCATTATATTGTAATAATAACAACATTGATATTATTTTATTTTCTCTGTTTAATTCCATGTCTTTAAGTGTATAATAAATAAGAGCAATTTATTTTATAACATGAACAGGAGGATGAAATATGTTATCAGAAAGACTGTTACAGGAAATGAATGATCAAATCAAGCACGAAATGTATTCAGCTAATTACTATCTGGCCATGGCCGCCTGGTGTCACGACCAGAATCTACCTGGATTTGCCAATTTCTTTAAGGTGCAGGCCCAGGAAGAAAACATGCATGCCATGAAGTTTTTCAGCTTCATTGATGAGCTGGGCCAGCGCGTGAAAATCCAGGGTATGGATGAGCCAAACAATGATTTCGAATCGTTGCTGACTGTTTTTGAGGCCGCTTATGAGCATGAACAATTTGTGACCAAGAGAATCCATCTGTTGATGGAAATCGCACAGGAAGAAAAGAATTACCCTGCCATTTCTTTCCTGAACTGGTTTGTTGATGAACAGGTAGAGGAAGAGGACAACATGCGCAGCATCGTTGATAAGATCAAACTGGTTGGTGCCAAGGGTCATGTCCTGTATATGCTGGACCGAGAAGCAGGGACAAGAGCCGCCGATTAAAGAGATCAATTCTGATTACAATAAACGCCATTGAAAACCGACACTTTTATTTGAGTGCCGGTTTTCTGTTTTATCAATGCGCTTTATTTTCTATCCTCATTTACTTTTCTCTTTGCCGTGCCAAACCCATTATCGGATTGCTGACAGAATTCTCATCCTCTCCACTATTCTTCCTGAAATTTCAATGCATAGGCAGCTGCCAGGGCTTCTTTTTCTTTCCGATTCAAATGTCTGATCTGGTATTCGCGTTTCAGCGCATCACTTTTATCCAGTACCTCCTCCACATACACAAGTGTTACCGGCAGCCGCGACCGCGTGTACCGGGAAGCAGTGCCCTGGTTATGGGAAGCCAGTCGCTTGTTCACATCAGTGGCCCATCCCGTATAATAAGTGTTGTCTGAACAGTGCAGCAGATACACCTGGGGCATTTCCTCCCCCTCCTTCATATCGGCCTGAATAAATAAGCCTGAATAAATAAGTTGACTCTCTCTGAATAGTTGCATTATAATGCTAAGTAATCATCTTGAGGAGTGTTGTCCATGGCCATTAAAGTTTCAAAGTTTGGAGGCAGTTCTCTTGCGGACCCTGCCCAGTATCAGAAAGTGAAATCCATCATCCTTGGGGATTCGGACCGCCAGTTAATTGTGCCTTCCGCCCCAGGTAAACGTCACCGGGAAGATATCAAAATTACCGATCTGTTATATCTGTGCCAGGCTCAGGTTTCGCACCGGGTTCCTTTTTCTGAAATTTTCCGCATCATTTCGGATCGGTTCATTCAAATCGCCCGGGAATTGTCCATCGAATTCGATCTTGAAAAAGTGCTGGAGGATATCCGCGAAAAAATTGGGAGCGGAGCCAACCTGGATTATGTCGTCAGCCGGGGAGAATACCTCAACGGTCTTTTATTAGCCAATTACCTGAATTGTCGCTTCATCGACGCTGCCGAAGTGATCCGTTTCAATAAAGAAGGTGCCGTTGACCCCGTAGCCACACGTCTTGCCTTTCAGGAGAAAATGGTACCAGGTGAGCGGGTCGTCATCCCAGGTTTCTATGGATCAATGCCTGATGGGTCCCTGAAGATTTTCCCGCGGGGTGGCTCTGATATCAGCGGAGCTGTGGTCGCCCGCGCTGCAGGCGCCGACATTTATGAGAACTGGACGGATGTTTCCGGGTTTTTAGTGACCGATCCGCAGATCGTCCCCCACTCACGGCAGATTCACACCATCACCTACCGTGAGTTGCGGGAACTCTCCTATATGGGAGCCCAGGTGCTTCATGAAGAAACCATCTTCCCGGTTTTGGAAGCCGGGATCCCGATCAATATTAAAAACACCAACGAGCCGGAAAATCCCGGGACGATGATTGTAAGTTACGCCGACCCGGTATCGCCACGGGGATCCATCACAGGCATCGCCGGCCTGAAGGATTTTACCGTCATCGCCATTGAGAAAAATTTAATGAAACGGGAAATAGGATTTGTCAGGAGGCTGCTGACCATATTGGAACAGCAGCAGATTCGATTTGAACACATGCCCTCCGGCATTGACTCCCTCTCCCTGGTAATCCGCAACAGTGAACTGAATGGCAAGCTGGAGGACTTGATCGAAGAAATCCGGCTTCAGTGCCAGCCTGACCTTCTTGAAGTATACCCCAATATGGCTCTCATTGCCACTGTCGGCCATGGCATGGCGTACACACCCGGCATTTCCTCACGTCTGTTCACTGCCTTATTCAATGCCGGGGTCAATGTCCGGATGATCGATCAGGGTTCCAGCGAGATTAATATCATTGTTGGCGTTGAAAATAAAGATTTTGAAAGTGCAGTTGCTGCCATCTACCATGCGTTTTTTACTGAAAGCGCTCCGAATGAAAAAGAAAATGATTGAACCACCGGTGGTTGTGGGTATTTACTGGGATAACCATCTCGTTATTTACCAAACTTAGCAAATGGAGGGATCGTATGAGTGCGAATAACGAAAAAACCGCTTTTTTAAAGGATATCCGAAGCATACGCACGTACAAAGACACACCGATTGACGAAGCCATTCTGAAAGATTTGATCGATGCGGCCAGAATGGCGCCGACAGCACGGAATATTCAACCCTGGGAATTTGTTGTGATTACTGACAAAAATGTTCTGGCAGAACTGGCAGAGATTCATACCAACGGCCGGTTTGTGAAAGACGCTGCAGCAGCCATTATTGTCTTATGCCACAAAAATACCGAGTATTTTGTCGAAGATGGTTCGGCTGCCACCCAAAATGTCATCATTGCAGCCCGGCTCTATGACCTGAAGAGTTGCTGGATTGGCGGTTGCAAAGGACCCTACTACGAAAATGATGACATTGCCATGTGTGAAGGGGTTCCCTGTAAAATTCCTCCCATGTATGATGACCTCTGTACCCGATTAAAGGAAGTTGTCAAAGCACCCATGGACCTGGAAGTCATTTCCATTGTATCCCTGGGTTACAGCGACGAAGACTTCGTCGCTCAAAAACGATCACTGGATGAAGTGCTTCACTGGAATCAATATACCCGTTAGAATCGCTGCCAACATTAAAACCTGCCCACAGATCCACTCAAGGCTGTTGATTGATGCTTTTAACCTGCGTATCCATTTTGATTCGGAAAATCGAGTCGTAATGATTGACACCTAATGATCACCTGTTGCTTGATGTAGAGACATATCAGACAAAGGCCGGTCTCCTGAAAACAGGAGACCGGCCTTCTCTTGTACATTGACATGCATTCATATTATCTTTCATTTGAGCGAAAGCAGACTATTCCACTTTTGAAAGCGCATCAGCAATCGCTTCCAGAATTCCTTCACTGGATCCCGTCGCGCCAGAAACAACATCCACACCCTCGACAGACTGGTTTTCCAGCACCGCTTCAATGATTGCTTCAAAAGCACCGTCAGAAAGACCTGGGGTGTCACCGGATTCAATGACTTCGATTGCCGTAATGGTGTCTCCTTCAACAGTGACTTCAACAATCACCGGTTCCGCATAACCCTGTCCAGTGCCTGTCACCGTTTGGACAGCGGCTGGTGGCTCTTCGGTTGCACCCGCATCGCCGCATGCAGTGAGGACTCCCCATGTGAGAAGAGTGATCAGCAGTAGAATCAGGGCACCTTTTATTTTTTTTTTGATTCATCATACACCTCCTTAATCTTATACACATTCAACAGCTTTTTTCATACACTTCAGCCAACCTTCAGGTTCGCTGTATAATCATGCCCCGATCCGGCCGTTGTAACTCCTCCACAGAAACACCCAGGGACATCTGACACATTTTTTTAAAGCGTCTCCAATCCCTGGGTGTTGTCATCATCGATATAACTGGCTTATGTCTGCCCGCCTCATTTCATGCTGCATTATTTGATAAAAGGCGTCCTGAAAAATGTGATATATACCCCCCTTCAAACGAAGTCATCTGCCGTTTAATCCTGATTTGTGTTTCAGCCAGAACGCAGCTGCTTCCGTTCGGTTGCTGACATCAATTTTTTTCATGATCTTTGTAATCAGATTGCGCACCGTTTTTTCCGCCAGAAAAAGGCTCTCACCAATTTCTTTGTTTGTCTTGCCCTGACTGATGAGATTCAGAACCATCTGCTCCCGGTCCTGCAGCTGTTCAATCACCGGGTCCCTGGAGGTGGACAGCATCGTGTTCCCCACTGACGGATCCATCACCATGAGACTGTTAAGGACATTATGAATGGCTTGAATGATTGACCGGCCGTCGACATTTTTCAGAAGGTATCCATCAGCGCCATTTCGCAGACTTTCCTGCACCATATGGCTCTCTGCAAATGCTGTCAGGATTAAGACGCGTATGCCAGGCTTCCTGTGTTTGATTTCCCTCACACCCTCAGCGCCATCACCGTCAGGCAGTTTCATGTCCAGCAGCACCAGATCCGGTTGAGCCGTTTCCAGCACCGCATAGGCTTCTTCAAGGGATGCCGCTTCTGCGCATACATTCAGTTCCGGGTCTTTGTCAATCAACCCTTTAAGCCCCATGCGAACAATGTTGTGATCATCCACAAGCATAATGTTTTTTGTTTCAGTCGTCACTTTTTTCGCTCCTCCCAGGGAACTGTAATGGTCACACAGGTATACACTTGTTTTCGTTCAAATTTGATCGCAGCATTGATCTTTTCCGCCCGTTCCTTCATGGACTTCAACCCAAATCCTGCTTTTGGCTGGGCATCGATCGGGATGCCCACGCCATCATCCTGAATCCGGATTGCCAATTCCTGCAGATTGGATGATACCTCCACCCACACATGATTTGCTCCAGCATGTTTCTGTATGTTCATCAATGCTTCCTGAATAATGTAGTACAACTGGGTACTTTTTTCCGGAGACAATTTTCCCAGAACCATAGGCGGCACATGATACTCGAAATCCAGTTCCGCTTGAGAGTTCAACCGGAAGCGTTCGATAAGATTCTGCAGATTATCCTGAAAATCTTCCATCACCAAACTGGTTTCTGAGAAGCTTTGCAGAAAGATCCGCGCTTCGCCAATGGTTTGATTTAGTTCTTCCTTCAAACGGATCAGGTCTTCCGGATAAGTCTCGGGATCGTTCCCCAGCATGTTTTCAATATGCATGCCCGCTCCAAACAAGCGTTGAATAATTTGGTCGTGCACCATTCGGATCGTTTTTTTGCGTTCCTGCAAAATCATCTGTTGCTGCGCATATTCGTTCAATCGCTCCTGTAATTCCCAGACAAAAGAATCAAAAAGACGAATGGTGAGCACCGTAATGCCAATGGCTGAACATGCACGCAAGATCTCCATCGGCAGCCTCGCCGCCAGGGCGGCATTATCCATCGCAGGAGTTACCAGCCCTGCCGTAACAGCATACACTAAAAACAAAATGCCGCCGCCGGCATACATCCGGGCATATTTCTGCAGCTGCATCCTGCGCAGCTGGCGTCCATTAACGAAGTACGCAAGCCCCGAAAGGATCGCACCCGGAAATCCCAGCAGATACCGGGAAACATGACCAAACAAACGGATATGGCCATATGGTTCCACTGGAACGGAATAGTAACGACCCAGATAAAAGAAAATCCACAGGAGAAAAATCATCCATGGTACCCAGATATTCAGGTTCAAATGCTTGATCCGGTCTGTCACCATCAGTGCTATCCCAAAACTAAGAAGATAGGCAAAGGAAATCCCATGAAACAGGGTCTCCACCAGATAGAGAAACCTGTCTGTCTCCTGATAGACGCCCATGATCCTCATCATGGTAATCCATTCGGCTATGCCATGGAAGAGTCCAAACAACCCCAGCAGGTGAATCCATCGCATAAGCGGAAATTCGCTGCTGTGACGCAGTTTCTGCTGAAGTGCCGATATCCCCAGAGAGAAAAAAGCGAGGCCATAGAAAAAATACAACCAGATATAGGACTGAACATTCACGTCTCCCACCATAGATCCTCCTGCAGTCCGTCAGTTTGCTGCAGCGTCGACGACATCCGCTGGTGATGAATCTTTCCGCAAGCCCCGGTATATTTCTTTCAGAGCGATGATTCCTTGCAGCCGTTGGGTATCGTCAACAACAGCAAGCCATTCCCGCGACTCCAGCAACATCATTTTCAGCGCTTCCCGGACAGATGTGTTCATTTTTACGAAAGGCGCCGGGTGGACCGACCCATCTCTATTCTGAATCCCCATAAAAACCGATTGATCATTGGTAACAGGCCCCTCTGGATAAGGCCAGCTGTCAGGAGCTTCTGGCGGCTGGTTCATCACCGCTTCCACGTAAACATGTTCCATAAGGCTCATGAAATCGTGATTCCCAAAAAATTCTTTTACAAAATCACTGGCAGGATGCATAATCAAATCCCGGGCGGAACCCATTTGCTCAATACCACCCTCGCGAAAGAGTGCAATCTGGCTTCCCAGAATCATGGCTTCCTGAATGTCATGCGTCACAAACACAACGGTTTTTTTCAGCTTTTGCTGCAGCTTCAAGATTTCATCCTGAAGGATCCGCCGGGTGATCTGATCAATGGCCCCGAAAGGTTCATCCATGAGAATAATGTCCGGCTCTGCCGCCAGGGCGCGGGCAACACCAATACGCTGCTGCTGGCCCCCTGATAACTGCCGGGGATACTGGTCCAGGTAACTGACATCCATTTCAACCAGATCGATGAGATCACGGGCACGTTTCCGTTGCTGCTGACGGCTGACGCCCATTATTTTCAGGACATAGGCAATGTTCTCCCATATTTTCATATAGGGGAACAACCCCACCTGCTGGATCACATACCCGATTTTGCGTTTTAATTCGATGGGATTCCAGTCAGCAGTACTCCTGCCTTCCACGAGCACTTCCCCGCATGAGGGCATAATCAACCCGTTAATCAGTTTAAGGGAGGTTGTTTTTCCGCATCCGGAAGGGCCAATGAGCACCACGAACCTCCCCTGCTCTATGACCATATTAACAGATTTCAGGGCTGTTTTCGATCCGTATTCTTTTCCCACATCCGTAAAGGTAATCATCTGTTCTGTCCCACCTTAGTCCAGCAGACCTTTTGCGGTTAAAAAGTCACGTGCTACCTGTTCCGGATCCTGGTTTTCTTCATCCACCTGGTAATTCATGAGAGCCATTTCTTCTTCGGTGATTTGATCAGCCAGCTTATTTAGAACATCCAGTACTTCGGGATGATTCTCCAGAAATTCCATTCGAATGACTGCAGCCAGATCATAGGTGGGAAAGAAAAGTCGGTCATCCGCCAGCACCACCAGGGTGTCATCCACATGAAGCGGACCGTCGGTGGAAAACGCATTGATGACGCTTACCTGCCCAGTTTCAATGGCCTGGTATTTCAATCCGATATCCATTTCTTCAACGCCTCCGAAATTGAATCCGTAAAAATCTACCAGCCCGTCATATCCGTCGTCCCGTTCAAAAAAATCATATTCCGCGCCGAAAACAAAGTTCTCAGAAACAGCCGCCAGATCCGAAAAGGTTTCGAGGCCATAAGTATCAGCATCTTCGCGCCGAACCGCGAGGGTATAGGTGTTATTGAACCCGAATCGTTCTGACCAGGTGAAGTTGAATTCAGCTTCATACCGTTCCTTGACCTGCTGAAATAACGCGTCCGGATCCTGAATGGGTTCCTCTTTTAGAACAAAAAGCCAAGACGTACCGGTATACTCCGGATAAATGTCAAAATCGCCGGTAAGCATCCCTTCATGCAGGTTACTGGTACCGCCGGCAATACCGTATTTTTTTTCCACGGTCAGGTCGGTATGAGCTTCAATCATCACTGACACCAGTTCACTTCCCAGGTAACCTTCGGTAAATGGTTTGCTGCCGACGATGACTGTATCAGCAGCATCTCCGCCGCAGGCTGTGAGTATTAATGTCAGCGCCAGAATGACTGCTGCCACTTTCTTTCCGCTTTGGTTCTTACCTACTCTCATCACAATTCCCTCCTATCTCTTTATTTGAAGAATATCTTTAAATATCTCCGCCGTTCGTAGA
>JAWSUV010000079.1:0-12400 GCA_033549305.1 Bacillota bacterium
CCCGCTACCGGTCCTATCACGGCGCCACCTACGGTGCAGCCAACCTCACCGGCGAACCGCGTCGCTTTGCCAGCGAACCCGGCATTGCCGGATTCGTCAAGTTCTTTGACCCTTACGTCTACCGGTCCTTCTTTGAATTCAAAAACGATGAAGAAGCCACCCGCTACTATATCAGCCAGTTGCGTGAGCAGATCCTTTATGAAGGCCCTCACCTGATTGCCGCCATTTTCCTGGAAACCGTTACCGGCAGTAACGGCGTCATCATTCCGCCGGATGGTTACCTGCAGGGCGTACGCGACCTGTGCGACGAGTTCGGCATTGTCATGGTCTGCGATGAAGTCATGGCCGGATGGGGTCGGACCGGTGAATGGTTTGCCGTTAACAACTGGAACGTAAAACCGGACATCATCACCTTTGCCAAAGGGTCCACCTGCGGATACCTGCCCCTGGGCGGTACCATCGTCAGTAAAGAGATCGCTGATTACTTCAATGACAACGTCATGTACTGCGGCCTGACTTACAACGGCCATCCCATGGGCTGCGCCACCGCTGTGGCCACCATCGATGTGTACAAGGATGACAGACTCATTGAAAACGCGCGGGAAATGGGAAAAGTACTTGGCGGGCTGCTGGAAGACCTCAAAGAAAAGCATGCCTGTGTGGGCGATGTGCGCTATATCGGTCTGTTCTCAGCAGTGGAGCTGGTGAAAGACAAAACCACCAAAGAGCCCCTGGTGCCTTATGGCAAGGATCCGGACAAAGTCATGAAGAAGATTCTGGGTATGCTGCAAAACGAAGGATTTGCGACCTACAGCCATGAAAATATCCTGATCGTGGCACCACCTTTGGTGATCACGGAACCTGAACTGAAGGAAGCTTTGGCGATTCTGGATCGTGTACTGGATTCTGTGGATAATATGATTTAAACTTTCGGTGAGCATCATTTTTATGACGATCCCTTTCCAATAGATGAAAAGGGGTCGTTTCTTTTTCTGGTTTATGCCAAAAAATTATGCTACAATGGTTTCGGTTAGTGGAATCAATTTTGTCCAAAAGCCATAGGGAGGGAAGGACTGGATAGATGAACCAACGAGCGCTCAGGGTGCTGGAATTTCAAAAAATCATCGATATGCTGAAAGAAGAATGCCACTCTCCGCTGGGATCTGCAATGGCCGAAAAGCTTGAACCACAGCAGCATGTAAATCAAATTATGGCCACTCAGCAAGAGACAAAAGAAGCGGAAACGATCATCCTTCAAAAAGGGTCTTTTCCACTGGAAGGTTTGGCGGATGTGTTTTTTCTGCTTCGAAAAGCAGATGTCGGCTCGGTTCTTGATCCTGGACAACTATTGACAATTAAGCGGCAGCTGGCATTGGCGCGTAAGAGCAGAAGTCACTTCTCTTCTTTTGAAAATCGCGACAATATGACGGTTCTTCGTCAAACAGTCTCTCAGATGGAATCCGTTAAAGCATTGGAAGATCGTATTGAAACATGCATTCTCAGTGATACTGAAGTATCAGATCATGCCAGCACTGCCCTAAGACAAATCAGGAAACAGATTCAACAAAAAAACGATGCCGTGAAATCTAAGCTCAATCAAATGATACAATCTGCCAAAATGCAAAAATACCTGCAGGAATCTCTGGTGACGATCCGCCAGGGGCGCTATGTGGTGCCTGTCAGGCAGGAATATAAATCCATGGTTCCAGGTCTTGTGCATGACCAGTCATCCAGCGGTGCTACACTGTTTATAGAACCTATGGCCATTGTAGAATTAAACAACCAGCTGAAGGAATTAAAATTAAAAGAAGAACTGGAGATTGAACGCATATTAATGGAGTTGACAGAGGAAGTCACTACTTCCTCAGCTATTATCCGCATTAATCAGCAAATGATGCAGTTGCTGGATTTTTTTATGGCAAAAGGCAGGCTTTCGGTTCGCATGAAGGCAGTAGCGCCAGAATTATCAACACAACAGGAAATATTCCTTAAGAATGCAAGGCATCCGCTCATCAATTCTTCAGAAGTGGTGCCGATTACCCTTGAACTGGGACAGCATTTTAAAGCACTGGTGATTACAGGTCCGAATACGGGCGGTAAAACAGTGACCCTTAAGACAGCCGGTTTACTGGTTTTAATGGCTCAGAGCGGGCTGCATGTGCCAGCGGATTTTGGTACTCATATTGGCGTGTTTGATCAGGTTTTTGCGGATATCGGAGATGAACAAAGCATTGAACAGAGTCTTAGCACTTTCTCTTCCCATATGACAAACATTGCCGATATCCTGAATCATTTTACTGAAAAATCGCTGGTCCTCCTGGATGAACTCGGCGCCGGTACTGATCCTGATGAAGGCGCCGCTCTGGCGATGGCAATCATTGATCATTTGATTAATCACAGGACACGTCTCATTGCCACCACGCATTACAGCGAATTGAAACAGTATGCTCTGATGAATGATGCGGTTGAAAATGCCTGTGTTGAATTTGATGTCACTACATTAAGCCCCACTTACCGGCTGCTGATAGGGATTCCAGGGAAATCAAACGCCTTTGAAATTTCCCAAAAACTGGGAATCGATGTCAGCATCATTGAAGAAGCCAAGATCTTTCTGAAAAAGGAAAGCGTCGCTTTTGAAGATGTTCTCCAAACGATTGACATCAATCGCAAAAAAACAGATGAAGCCCTGATAAAGGCAGATCAAATGAATAAGCAGGCGGCGTCTGCAGCCGAAGAAATTCGCCTTAAACAGAAAAAACTGGATGAACAAAGGGATAAAATCCTGCAGGAGGCACGTATCGAAGCTCAGCAAATATTAAAAACAACAAAGCGTGAAGCCGAAGTATTGATACAGGATCTTAAGAAAATGCAGCAGGAAGGGCAGTTTCAAGAGCTTAACCGTGAAACGGAAAAAATTCGGCAGCGAATCAGAGATCAAGTGAATCTGGTTCGGGACGATGAAGATGATCCATTGATTGTTATTGATGAAATCCAGTCGAAAGAAAACGAATTATTGAAAGCAGGGGATGAAGTCAAGATCCCGTCAATCAATCAATCTGGCAGTATTATCTCCATTGAACAAAACGGACAACAGGCTCTGGTCCAAGTAGGCATGATGAAAATGTCACTTCCCGTTGCCGGTTTGATCAAAGATCACCGACAGCAAAAGCAGACTCTAAAGGGATTACAGCGAATGATTCAACAAAAAACGGAAACGAGCAAATCAGAAGTGGATGTGCGGGGTACAGATCTGGAAGAAGCCCTGTTTCAGATTGATAAATACCTTGATGATACCTATCTTAGCGGGCGTGAGCAAATCACGATTATTCATGGTATCGGAACCGGTATTTTAAAACGCGGTATTCAGGGTATGCTAAAAAAACACCGTCTTGTTAAAGGGTTCAGGGATGGTCAGTATGGTGAAGGTGGTGCGGGTGTAACTATTGTCCATTTTAAGAAGAGCTAAATCGTGGAGGTGTCAATGCATGATTGCCGTCAGTGCTTGTTTAATGGGTATCCCCTGCCGTTATAACGGATTATCAGCGCAATGTTCTCAATTAATCGAAAGCCTGGGGAATCTGCCTGTTATTCCATTCTGTCCGGAAGTGATGGGAGGTCTGACAATCCCAAGACTTCCAGCGGAAATACTGCATGGTGACGGGAACACAGTGCTGAACGGAGAGGCGTGCGTCTATGATGCTCAAGCCAATGACGTGACAGCCCAGTTCATCAAAGGTGCCGAATCTGCAGTCAGATACCTGAATCGACAGGCTGTCAAAGTGGTTGTTCTTAAAGAAAGAAGTCCCAGCTGTGGGGTTAACTGGATATATGATGGTACCTTTACAGGTACCTTGAGAGAAGGATGTGGTGTCACCACTGCTTTGATCAAACTGCATCATATCCAGTTTTATACCGAATCAAAACAAGATGATATCAGCAGCTGGCTGATAAACATGGAAGGCGAGGTATGATAATGATTCAAATCAATCATAAATGGATGATCTGGCTGTTCATATTCATTGTTTTATTATCTTCCGCAGGCTGCAGCAGTCCAAATGGTGCTGAAACAGAACCGGTGGATGTACCTGGTGAAATGCAGGTGGACGGTGAAAACCTGGAGAAGAATAATGAACCGGAATTCTCAGACCCGGTGGATGCGCATCACTATGTTCTTTATCTTAAGCACCGCGAGCAGGCCTTCATTTTTTCTGATACCTACAGTATTCAGAAGAATGATCCGGCACTGGCAGATCGATCCTTGGCGGAATATGTCATAGAACAATTAATCCGGCAGCGTGGCGTGGGTGAACTTATCAACCCCATTCACCCTCAAACAAAACTCTTGTCACTGGAACAGGATGGCCGAAAAGCAATCGTTAATCTCTCAGGGGAATTTGTTGATGGAATGACCGGCACTTCTGAAGATACAGAAGCGACCATCGCAATGGTAGTCAATTCGCTGATCACTTTGCCAGGTATTGATCAGGTGACGTTAATGATTGAAGGAGAAATCCCGGAAACCATTAACGAACTGATAATCAGTGAGGTTTATGCATTCATCACAGAATATTATCCAGACAAATAATCCCGTCTGAATTGAGAGGAGAAACAGCCAATGAACCGATTCAAGGAAATGGCATCAAACGCCCTTGCACAACATGTCGCTGAGCTGGAGCCGACAGCGATCATGGATATGCTCGAAACGCCTCCTGAAAATCACCTGGGAGATTACGCTTTTCCCTGCTTTCGTCTTGCAAAAGCACGTCGAAAAGCACCACAAAAGATTGCGGCAGAAATTGCCGAAGCTATTGTGACACCAGATATGTTTGAAAAAGTGGTCAATGAAGGCGGATATGTAAACTTCTATTTTGATCGAAAAAGGCTGGCGGAAGAAATAATTCGGCAAGTGATGACGGATGGCAGCAAATTTGGCGGTTCATCAATAGGAGCCGGGAAAGTGATCTGCATTGATTATTCAGCACCAAATATTGCGAAACCATTCCATGTTGGTCATCTGCGGTCAACGGTTATAGGCAATGCCCTTTATAAAATCTACGCACATCTAGGGTACACCTGCATAGGGATCAATCATCTGGGAGACTGGGGAACCCAGTTTGGAAAAGTAATTGTGGCTTACCGAAACTGGGGAAATGAACAAGCCATCAAAGATCAGCCAATCCAAAGCTTACTTGACCTTTATGTTAAATTTCATGAAGAGACCGAGAAAAACCCATCATTGGAAGATGAAGCCAGAAACTGGTTTACCCGTATGGAAAAAGGGGATGAAGAAGCGCTTTCTCTCTGGAAATGGTTCAGCAGTGAAACCATCAAGGAACTCGAAAAAATCTATGCACTCCTGGGTGTCAAATTTGATTATTACACAGGAGAAAGTTTTTATAATGATAAAATGGAGCCAGTACTACAAGAACTGTCGGACAAAAACCTGTTACAAAACAGCCAGGGCGCTAAGCTGATCGACCTGGAAGATTATGGAATGCCTCCCTGCCTGGTTCAAAAGAGCGATGGAAGCACACTCTACGCCACAAGAGATATTACGGCAGCCATTTATAGAAAGAATACCTTTGATTTTTATAAATGCCTGTATCTGACAGACTATTCACAGAAACTTCATTTTGCCCAATGGTTTAAAGTCATTGAGCTAATGGGCTATGAATGGGCGGGTGATTTGCTGCATTTACCCTTTGGCAGAGTCACCCACGAGGGTAAAAGGATTCAGACACGCAAGGGAACGGTAGTACTTCTGGAAGACGTTCTTAAAGGCGCTATCGACAGAGTGTCGGAGATTATTGATGAGAAAAACCCGTTGCTGGAAAACAAGGAAGAGATTGCGGTTATGGTTGGAGTGGGTGCGGTCATCTTTAATGATTTGAGCAATAACCGAATCAAAGACATTTCATTTTCCTGGGATACAGCATTTAGTTTCGAAGGTGAAACAGGTCCGTATGTTCAGTATACGCATGCGCGTGCCGGGAGTGTTCTTAGAAAAGCAGCTGTGGATGAATCGATGGATCCAGCTGGTTTTAATGGGACTTACCTGTCTGATGACATCAGTTATCAGGTAATCCGTAAACTGGAACAATATGATGACGTGATCATGGATGCCTGCTATAAAAATGAACCATCTATTTTAACACGCCATATTATTGATCTGGCACAGGCATTTAACAGATTTTATCATGACCATCCAGTTCTGACTGCCGAAAAGGAACAGCGAAAAGCGCGTCTGATGCTCGTCGCTTCTGTTAAACAGGCGCTAGAGGTTGGACTTACTCTGCTGGGCATTCAGGCTCCGGAAAAAATGTGATTTTAAAAGATAAAATAAAAAAACCCCGAAATGGTCAAGGTTCCTGGCCTTGAAGTCAGTTTTGGGGTTTTAATCATAGCTTGATGCGAAAACCAGTCTGCGACAGATTAACTTTGCATCATGGTCATCAATTCCGACTCATCGACTTCCGACAGGTCTGTCAGTTGCTGGATCAGATCATCTTTTAAATCGATGAAAGCCTGGATACTCGTATGTTCACCGGTATATTCCAGCGCCTGCAAAATCATCAATAAATCCTTCTTGGTAATATTTTCAATGGTAATATGATTAAAGTTTTCCATCACCATACCTCGCTTTCTTCTCATTATCAGAGTTCATTTTATCCCATCGGCATCATGATTGCAAGAATTAGCTGCAAAGGCAATAAAAAACGAGCATCCAAAGATGCCCGCTACAGATCCGACTTGATCTTTATGCAGCTGAATTAACAGCTGTGTCACATTTCAATGCCTGTCTTACTATCATGGTTGCTACAGCGCGTGTAGCCATCAGCGAGCTGTTGAAATCATTAAACAGACTTTCGCGTCTGTCGCTATATAATCCATGCAGATGATCCAGATAATTCGTGACCATATCAAAACGGCTAAAATCAATCTGCTGAACTGTGATCCCGTTTTGAGGGGGGATGGCTGTTTGCAGATACATGTGATGAAGTTTGTTCTCATATCGTATGTGGTCAATTATATGGTTATGATACGTTTCCCGATCATTGTGGGGAACACAGAAATAATCAGCGACATAATGGGTGACAACACCAATTTGTTGAGATAACCGAGCAACTGTTGCACGATTGTTGTCCATTTTGGATGCGGATATTGCTGAGATATCCTGACAAATGGTGTTGAAAGACTCTGGTTTAAAGTGTTTTAGCTTTGGAAAACCAGAATAGAAATCCGGTTTAATACTGCCATAGAGCAATTGTGTCTTGTTGAGTTTGACGTGATGCTCCTGATAGATGTCATCGACGATGATCCCGGCGATAATTGCATGGGTTTGGGGTAACAAATAAAATCCACCTTTCTTGATTATCAACTGTGTTCCATTATATACAATATTCCCCTTCAGCGCAATAGGTTTACATAAAGTTTACATACACCCCTCAATGAATCAGTTGTTAGCATTAGAATAAAGTCGATAGTTGTCGATAGTTAATGTAAAGTGCCATCATGATATAATAATATAAGATCTTTTATTGTGAGGAGGCTTGATCATTTTTGAAGATACTGTTAACGGCAATTAATGCGCGTTATGTCCACACGAATCTGGCTGTCCGGTACCTGTCATCAATCCTTGAACATCAATACGATGTGGTGGTCCGTGAGTACACGATTAACCACTATCCGCAGGATCTGTTGAATCGAATTTATGAAGAAAGCCCGGACATAGTCGGTTTTTCCTGTTATATCTGGAATATTGAGCATGTTTTGCGCATCGCACCCTCACTGAAAAAAGTTCTGCCTGAAACAGTGATTGTCCTAGGCGGGCCGGAGGTCTCCTATGACGGCCAGCAGCTTATGAAACGATATGACTGCATTGATTTTATTGTGTCAGGGGAAGGAGAAGTGACTTTTCGGTCTCTCGTGGAAGCGTTGAAATCTAATGATGATTATTCAACCATTCCGGGAATTTGCTTTCGGATCCGCGGAAAAGTCTACCAAAATCAATCAGACAAATGCGCAATCCCTGCTGAACAGATCCCTGTTCCATATCCTGATGTGGAGGCATTGGAACAGAACCGGATCTATTATTACGAGACAACCAGGGGATGTGTGTTTCATTGCCAGTTCTGTCTTTCAGGCAACCAGAATCATATGATGAAACTTTCCCTTGACAGGGTATTTCTGGAACTGCAGCATTTGATTGACAGAAGGGTTAAACAGGTAAAATTTGTGGATCGGACCTTTAATGAAGATGCCAGTCGTACGTTGGCCATTTGGCAGTTTCTAAAGAATACAGACAATGGCATAACCAATTTTCACTTTGAAATCAACGCTGCACTGCTCAACCAGCAAATGCTTGATTTTCTGAAGACTGTACCAGAAGGGTTATTTCAATTCGAAATTGGTATCCAAACGACAAATGCCGATGCGCTTAAGGCCATTCGACGATCCACCGATCAACAGAATGATTTTAAAAAGATTGAACAATTGACAGCTATTGGGAATATCCATCTCCATACAGATTTGATAGCGGGTCTTCCTTATGAAGATTATTTCAGCTTCCGAAGTTCTTTTAATGATGTTTTTGCTTTAAGAACAGATATGGTACAGTTGGGGTTTTTAAAGCTTTTAAAGGGAAGCGGTTTACGCGACCAGCGTCAGTTATATCAGTATGTTTATCAGGATGATCCTCCTTATGAAGTCCTTGAAAGCAATGCGATGACCTATGGTGAAATACTTCAACTTAAGAGGGTGGAAGATGTTCTGGAACGTTATTGGAACAGCGGGAAATTCCGCAACACCATTCATTTGGCATTGCTTATAACGCAGCAGGACGCATTTTCCTTTTTTGCTGAATTAGCAGCCCATTGGCGTGATTCCAATCCTGAACTGCGTAATCTCAATTTAAAAGAGCAGACAGCATGCCTACAATCATTTTTGTACCAGCGTTTACCGACGCGCAAAGATACTGTTGATGATGCCCTTCGATTTGATTGTTATCTCTTAGGACAATTTAAGGAATTGCCTGATTCGCTTCGATTAACTGAAAGTCAAGCTAAAAAAAATCAGTTGCATGATCTACTGCATAAACCGGCCCTATTGAAACGGTATTTTCCGGATGTGCAACATTTGCCGGCAAAGAAACTGTTGCCGTATGTTCAGATTCTGTCGTTAAGCGGTCCATTCAGCATCGGCCTTAAGAGAATGTTACATTATCAGGATACACCCTCACATGAAAGAAAAGAAAAAGTGTTTTTATTTATTTATCCGCGGCACTATGGGCGCGGAAATAACCAGGCACAGGTGATTGATCTGGAGGAGGAGTTCGATGAAAATTCAATATTCGAAACCTGAAAAGAATGATGCAGAATTGATTTTTGATTTATTTCAACAATTGAAGAGAGATAGTCACGAAGTGACATTTGCTGAAGTTGAAAATCCCCAGGAAATCATTAACTGGCTGGAGACTGATAGCAACTCGTTTTATATTGCCCGATATAATCAACAGGTTATTGGTGTTTTGCGTGCGGTAAAAGGAAAAGAAAAAACGGCACACGCCTGTCAAATCACCATAGCTGTTTCATCAGAATACAGGCAGCAGGGAATAGCTAAATCACTTGTTCAGTATGGACTGTCTGATCTAAAAAACCAGGGAATTCTCATTGCCAGGGCATTTGTATTTTCTGATAATAAACCTTCCCTCAACACTTTGTTGTCGGTGGGATTTACCATCACTGGTTCGATTGCCAAACATCACTACAATCACCAAAAAGAATTATATGCAGATGATATCGTCATGCATAAGGAGCTTGTGTAAACCAGCTGTATGGAGGAACGTTATGACTATTTTAAAAAACTGGGCTTACAGGATGACCGATCAGTTAACCTTTATCCAGCTTAAACCAGGCATCTCCCTGGGCATTGAAAACTATTCCGTTCCGGCGGAAGGTCTTTATGTACCGCTGTTGACAATCGAATTAGCAGGTCGCATTCAGCAATCTGCAATCGATGAGGTGGTGACGGTGCCTGCAATTATAAGAGGAATCCTTTTCCTGTTGGGCAGCGATCCTGATTTTAAGCATAAAAATGATTATGAGTCTCTTATCAGCGGAATTCCGGAACTGACAAAATCCACTGCCACTGAATCGGTGAAGGAATTTGAACTTGAAGGTGATTTTGAGGAAGCAGCTATCATCATGCGTGGATATCACCAATTATTTCCAGACGATGATGAGGCAATGATCATGTTGGGAGCTTTATATGTCCGCATTGCCGGGAGTCAGAAACAACAGCAGACCATTCTGGAAAAAACAATGATGATGGAAGCGCTCCAGATCCTGGAAAGCAAATACCCTCAACAAAAAGATAATGTGTTAATGCTCTTTTATCTGGGAACACTGTATCAATGGCAAAAATCCTACCTGAAAGCGAAAGAAATGTGGACACACGCTTTGCAAGTTGCCAAAGGAAAGAAAGAAAAACGGTTGATTAACACTAAACTGTCAGATATAGAACCTCTGGTGCGCTATGAAAAAGGGTATCAACTAATCCTTCGAGGGAAAGCCGATGAAGGACTGGCCGTATTGCAACCGATTCTGGATGAGATGCCCCATTGGTGGAATCTTCATTTCTTTATTGCGATGGGATACCAGCAGAAGAGCCAATGGGACGAGGCCATCTCACATTTTGGGAAAGTGCTGGAAATAAGAGGCTTCCATCTGCAGACAGCGATTGAACTCTCTGAAATTTATTTGGCAAAGGGGGAGCAGCAAAAGTCGATTCACTGGATGGAAGAAGCCATGCTTCAGAACCCGGAAAATGCAGAATTAATATGCCGGATGGCTTACTTAAAAGCGTTGACGGGAAGTCATACGGAAGCATATGAACTCCTTGATTCTGCAACGGCTTCAGGTGGCGATTCCGAGATGGTGGCAAGTGTGAAAAGACAAATAGACACCATCAGTGGCAATGACACAGAATCGTCATAGACTGGGGATGTGGTTTGGATGTCTGCAGAATGTTATAATGGTTAAAAATGCAACCATCGAAGAATCAGTTGATCCACAAAAAAATAATATTATGTGAGGTGAACGAATTGATTAAGCACATTCCTGAGATGTTGGTCGAGGCAAAAAAAAGAAAAATCATGAAATTAGCAGTCGCAGCGGCAGAAGATATACCTATATTGGAAGCGCTGAAACAGGCAGTAAACGCCGGAATTATCGAACCCGTTCTTTTCGGGGATAAAGAAGCCATCCAAAAGGCTGCTGGGATTATACAAATGGACTTGAATAAAGTGCCGGTGACCCACTGTGAAGACCATCCCTCTTCAGCACGTGAAGCTGTGCGTGCAGTCAGTGAGGGAAGAGCTGATTTTCTGATGAAGGGCCTGCTGGACACATCAGTATTACTCAAAGCTGTGTTGGAAAAAGAGATTGGTCTCAGAACTGATCGGCTGCTGAGCCACGTAATGATCTATGAACCGTCAGCGTACCATAAACTTCTATTTTTGACTGATGGCGGCATGAACATCACTCCCACCCTGGATGAAAAGAAAATGATCCTTCATAATGCGGTACAGGCCGCTGCTGCATTAGGCATCTCCCCTGTAAAAGTTGCCTGTGTGACTGCGAAGGAAAAGGTATCAGTTAAGATGGAAGCCACCGTGGATGCGGCAGCCCTCAAAGAAATGCAGCTGAGCGGTGAATTTGGAGATAACGTTGTGGTTGAAGGGCCCATCGCTTTTGATCTGGCTGTTTCGAAAGAAGCGTGCGCCATTAAAAAATTTGTGAGTCCTGTTGGCGGTGATGCTGACATTCTTCTTGTCCCAACCATTGAAGTTGGCAACGGAATCGGTAAAACACTAACCTACATGGCGAAAGCTCCTTCGGCGGGCATTATCATGGGCGCAAAAGTTCCCATTGTGCTGGTGTCGCGGGCAGATACATCAGAAACAAAATTGAACTCAATCGCCTTTGGAAGCTTGATCGCTTCAGAATAGTTTATGGTTCATTCAATCTTTTAGTACGAAGAATGAGATCAACGTGGATTTCATTCTTTTTTTTATGTATATAGTCCAGTATTTCTGCAATATACAGCCCGTAAACGATCATATGATCAGATTGACGCAAGACTCAAATTATGCTATATTAAGTGTTGCCCTCTCTTCACAAAAGCTGTCAAGCCGACTCAAAAATCAATTGATGGCTGATCACAAAAAACCTTTGCAGATTGATTGACAAGGGTAGAGAAAGATGGTAAAGTATAAAAGTCGCACGGATGGAATACGCGCGCAGGAGCGCGCAGGAGCAAGTGTGGCATTAACGTTCCGTTGCGACATTAACGTTCTTTGAAAACTGAACAGCAGAAAAGAAGAAACGAAACCAAGCCAGTT
>JAWSUV010000080.1:0-12366 GCA_033549305.1 Bacillota bacterium
AGCAGTAAAAGCAGTAAAAGCAGTAAAAGCAGTAAAAGCAGTAAAAGCAGTAAAATTCAGATGTGTTCCATTTACCGATGGAACAGCCGCTGGAGATGTAACAGCGGTAGGTCGGCGAAAGAAGGTATTGAATGAGTTTTAGCACCGAAGGAGTGGCAGGACTGCATCATCTGTCGCAAAAAAGAGGATTCATTTTCGGATAACCGGATCTCATAGAACCATCACGAGATCCGGTTATTACTTTTTTGGGAAGGTTCATTTGTTAAGCAAACAGGCCACAACGCAGTTAATGTCGATAAATGCCGCACCGCCTGATTCCAATCCCGTTCATTTAGTTGTTGGTGGACGGTGAGAGTTGAATCCGATATAATAAATAGTATCAATTTAAGAAATGTATTATGGGAGGCAGCGACATGATCTATAGACCATACGGCTCCACTGGGAAAATGGTATCAGTCATCGGATTTGGCGGGATGCGTTTTGGCAAGGATGACGATTATGCAGCTGAAGTGGTGAGACATGCCAATACCAAAGGAATTAATTATTTCGACACAGCCCCCTTTTACTGTGATGATCGGAGTGAATTCATTTTTGGAAAGGCTATTCGAAAAATGCCGGGTGAGTACTATGTTTCCACCAAAAGCTTGATACGGAAGGAAAAAACAGCGGATGAAGTGCGGGCCCGCATAGAAAAATCATTGGCACGTATGGGGGTTAATCAGATTAATTTCTTCCACATGTGGTGTATCATGGACCTGGAGCAGTACCGGAATATCATGGCACCAGGTGGTCCTTACGAAGGGGCGATGAAGGCTAAATCGGAAGGCTTGGTGGAACATGTGGTTTTCTCCACTCATTGCAGGGGGCGGGACATACGGACTATTATTGAAGATGATGTCTTTGAAGGTGTGTTGCTTGGCTACAATGTCATCAACCATCCTTTTCGGCAGGAGGGGGTACAGGCAGCCCTGGAGAACAACTTAGGGGTTGTGACGATGAATCCTTTGGGCGGCGGACTGATCCCCCGGTATTCTGATCATTTCTCGTTTATTCGCGAGCGGGAAGATGAAAGCACTGTTCAGGCGGCTCTCAGGTTTAATGCAGCACAACCGGGAATCACTGTCGTGCTTTCCGGAATGGGTACGATGGAAGAGGTGGATGAGAACGTAGGGGCGGTTGATCATCCGCTGACTGTCACAGCGGCAAAAATGGATGAAATCGGCAGTCGGATTACAGAAAAGCTGGATACGCTCTGCACGAACTGTCAATACTGCCGTGAGAAGAAATGTCCGTCAAAAATTAAAATGAACTATTTCATGGAAGCTTATAATTTATTTCTGCTTATGGGCAGTGAATCAGAGACGCTCCGGCAACTGGACTGGTATCGAAAGCAGGGAGATATGGGCGATGATGAAGCCCAACCGGGTGATTGCATTGCCTGCGGTATCTGTGAAGAGCTCTGCACACAAAAGCTGCCCATCATAGACCGGCTGAAGGAAGTACAGGACATGTTGGATAAACAAATATAATGGAGCGGATCACCATGCGTCGAAGGGCAGAAAATGTTGAAGTAAATGGCAACCAACTGATTTGACCAGTGTGTGGGCATCATGAATTCTGGAGGCGGACAACCTTCATGAACACGACTGGCGGTATGTTTCTGGGTTTTGATCGGGCCAACAAGGATACGATGAACTATGTATGTGACAATGGCGGCTATGTTTACTGGTTCATTGTCTAAGACGAGGAGGAGCCTCAATGCACAAACTGGAGAGAGGATTGTCCGGCCGGTCAGCGATGCAGGTGACAGATGACAAGACAGCGCTGGCTTACGGAAGCGGTGGCGTAGAGGTGTTTGCCACACCGGCTATGATCGGCCTTATGGAAAACGCTGCTGTGAAAGCGGTGGATCCATTGCTTCCACAAGGATATGGAACGGTAGGTACCCGCTTGGATGTGCGTCACATGGCCGCTACACCGAAAGGATTTAGAGTTTTCGCGGAGGCGAAACTGATAGAAATCAAAGGAAATCGGTTGGTTTTCGAAATTGCAGCTTTTGATGAAGTAGAGCGAATCGGTGAAGGTATCCATGAACGCTTTGTGATTGAGAAAGAGTCATTCCTTAAGAAGGTGGAGGAAAAGCGAAAAGCGGATCGAGACTAACCATTTTATAGACAGTCCGGTCGTTCGGCCGGCGCTCAGCAGTTTGATCTTGACAGTGTGAAGCGCGTCTGATAAGCTTTTGTTCAACCAATCATCAGGAATCATCGTTCGTGATCCACTCATATAATACCTCGGATAAGGCGGGTAGTCTCTACGAAGGAACCGTAAATTTCTTCTCTATGGGTGAAATGATGTAAAATGACATTCCAGGCAGGGCTGCGTGATGAGTTTCATCATGTGGCTTTGCTGTTTCAGATGAATGCCACTGATCATTTCGTCCCGGGAGACAACAAGGGACGAAAATGGTTGGTGGTTTTTTTGAAAGGCAAACATATGCTGCGAAAACCTTTAATAAGGGTTGGAAGGGGTGCGGAATTTGGCGAAGGAGGAACTTGAAATGAAGAAAATATTGAAAGAGGGGCTCACCTTTGATGATGTGCTGCTAATTCCCGGGGAATCCGGCGTTTTACCGGCAGAGGTGGATCTACACACCCAGTTGACGCCCTCCCTTAGACTGAACATTCCACTGATGAGTGCGGGAATGGATACAGTAACAGAAGGTAAAATGGCCATTTCCATGGCTAGAGAGGGAGGCATTGGCATTATCCACAAGAATATGACCATTGAGGAGCAGGCTCTGGAGGTGGATAAAGTCAAACGCAGTGAGCATGGAGTGATTGTGGATCCTTTTTATTTGTCCCCGGACCATACCGTGGCAGATGCACTGGAACTGATGGAACGCTACCACATATCAGGCGTTCCCATTACGGTGAAAGGGAAGCTGGTGGGAATTCTGACCAACCGGGACATCCGTTTTGTCAGCGATTACAACAAACTGACCTCTGAGGTGATGACGAAAGACAACCTGATCATAGCCCGGGAAGGGGTCACCATGGATGAAGCGAAGCAGATCCTTATGGCGCACAAAATTGAAAAGTTGCCCATTGTGGATGAAGCAGGCATGCTGAAGGGCCTCATCACCATTAAGGATATTGAGAAAGCCATCAAATACCCTAACTCAGCCAAGGATGAAAAGGGGCGGCTGCTCGCTGGTGCTGCCGTTGGAGTGACAGGTGATATGATGGAACGGGTTCAGGCACTGGTGCGTGCCAAGGTTGATGTGATAGTCATGGATACGGCTCACGGGCATTCTCACGGAGTCCTGAAAGCGGTCGCAGAAATCCGGGACCATTTCCCGGAGCTTCAGATTATTGCCGGAAACGTGGCAACGGCTGAGGGTACGGAAGCGCTGATCAAAGCAGGCGCGAGTGCGGTGAAAGTCGGTATTGGTCCGGGGTCCATCTGCACGACCCGGGTAGTTACCGGTGTGGGGGTTCCTCAGATCACTGCTATTGACGACTGTGCAACGGCAGCAGCGCCTTTCGGCATTCCGGTCATTGCGGACGGCGGGATCAAATACTCTGGCGATATTGTAAAAGCGTTGGCTGCCGGTGCCCAGACGGTAATGATTGGCTCCCTCTTTGCAGGGGCGGAAGAAAGTCCGGGGGAGACGGTGATTTATAAGGGAAGAAGTTTTAAAACTTACCGTGGAATGGGATCAATGGGTGCCATGAAGCAAGGGAGCCGAGACCGTTACTTCCAGGACAGGTCAGATGATAAAAAGCTGGTGCCGGAAGGGGTGGAAGGACGTGTTCCTCATAAGGGTCCGTTGAAGGATACAGTTTATCAACTCGTGGGTGGCTTGCGTGCAGGCATGGGTTACTGCGGCACCCGAACCATTGATGAACTGCGTGAGAACGGGAGGTTTATCAAGATCACCGGAGCTTCTCTCATTGAAGGTCATCCTCATGATATTTACATTACTAAAGAAGCACCAAACTACAGCGTTCAGGATGCTGATTAATACCAATGCCTGAAGAGGAGGAGAATGGATGCAAAAGGATATTGTCTTGATTCTTGATTTTGGGGGCCAGTACAATCAGCTGATTGCGCGTCGTGTTCGAGAATGTCAGGTCTATTGTGAAGTGGTTCCCTATCATATTGATCCGGAAAAAGTGAAAGCAATTAAACCCAAGGGAATTATTCTAAGTGGTGGACCTGCCAGCGTTTATACAGAGGGCGCTCCCCGGTGCCATGAAACCATTTTTGAAATGGGGGTTCCGGTATTGGGAATCTGTTATGGGGGTCAGTTAATGGCCCGCCACTACGGTGGAAGTGTGAATCGGGCTGCCAAACGTGAATACGGAAAAATTACGCTGAACCTGCAGGGAGAATCTGCGCTGTTCGCAGGGCTGGGAGGAAGTCTTGTCAGTTGGATGAGCCACACAGACTTTATTGACCGTCCGCCGGAAGGTTTCCGGATTACGGCTACGACACCAGACTGTCCTGTGACAGCCATGGAAGATCCGGCACGAAAAAGCTATGCCCTCCAGTTTCATCCTGAAGTCGAGCATACGGAGCATGGTACTGACATCATCCGCAATTTCCTCTACAAGGTGTGCGCGTGTTCCGGCGACTGGACTACCGGCAACCTAATCGAGGAGTCGATTGAAGCTGTCCGCCAGCAGGTGGGCGACCGAAAAGTGCTGTGCGCCCTCTCCGGCGGCGTAGATTCATCAGTGGCGGCGGTATTGGTACACCAGGCAGTGGGGGATCAACTCACCTGTGTTTTTGTGGATCACGGTTTACTGCGCATGGGAGAAGGGGATCAGGTTGAAAACCTCTTCACCAATCAGTTTAAAATGAATTTTATTCGGGTGAATGCCCAGGAACGCTTCCTGTCTCGGCTTAAAGGCGTTGAAGATCCTGAAAGAAAGCGGAAATTCATTGGCGAAACGTTTATACGGGTTTTTGAAGAGGAAGCCAGCAAGCTGGGTGACATGGACTTTTTGGTGCAGGGTACCCTGTATCCAGACATTATCGAAAGTGGCACAGAAACAGCCGCTGTCATTAAAAGCCACCACAATGTGGGCGGCCTTCCGGATGATATGCAGTTTCAACTCATTGAACCGTTTAGGTATCTGTTTAAGGACGAAGTGCGTGCCGTGGGCACAACGCTGGGCCTGCCGGAAGAAGTGATATGGCGGCAGCCCTTTCCGGGACCCGGTCTGGCCGTCCGTGTATTGGGCGAAATAACAGAAGAAAAGCTTCGCATTGTCCGGGAAGCTGATGCAGTGGTCCGAGAAGAGATTCAAAAGGCTGGGTTGGGCCGTAGCATTTGGCAATATTTTGCAGTGCTGCCGGGCATAAAAAGCGTGGGTGTTATGGGGGATGAACGCACCTATTCTCAGACAATTGCCATCCGGGCGATCACCAGCTCAGATGCAATGACGGCTGACTGGGCCAGGATTCCCCATGAGGTGCTGGCGATCATGGCGAACCGAATTGTGAATGAGGTGGAAGGGGTTAACCGGGTGGTATATGATATCACTTCAAAACCACCGGCCACAGTTGAGTGGGAATAAGGCTAACCATACAAATCGTTTTTTTTCGATATGAGAGGAAAAAGTAATTGCATTGCAAAAAAAAAGAGCGTATAACTTGACTTTGACAGCAAATAAGAAGAAAACAAGCCTGAGAGCGTTGAACAAGAACGCTTTTGGGCTTGTTTAGATTTACAGCGAAAGTATTACCGTATCAAACCTTTTTGCTGGAAGCCACGAGAGACCTGATATCACCCTTTGAACGGTACTTTAAATCAAAATTAATACCTGTTGCTAACCCCACTTTCTCCAACACCTCATCAAAATGGCTGAACACATAAAGCCCCTCTTCAACATACATACCATTGGCACGATTCAAACTCTCAATGATCCGAGCAGGCGAAAACTGCCGCTTTGTCTTCAACTCCAGAACCCGCAACATCAATAAACCAATGAAACAAGAAAGAAAGTGAGCTTCGATCCGTTCATGACGGGAAACGTACACAGGTCTGGTTGCCAGTTCGCTTTTCGTGACCTTGAACGCTTCCTCAATCTGCCAAAGCCCCCGGTACGTATCAATGACCTGCTCATCGGATAAATCAAGCTCACTGGTGACAATAACGTAGTAGCCATCCCACTTTTCCTCCTCGCGAAGCCGATCAAGGTTAAGCTGTGGACACCTGCCTGCTGAGATCACTTCACCCGTTACCTTGTCGAAGACCAAATCCTTAATGTATTTAGCTGCACCATAGGCCGAACTCTTGTTGTACAAAGAAGGACTGTCAATAATCTTCTGCGCTTTCAAAAGAGCCGGTTCACGTTCAGCCTTTGCCCGGCGGGCATACTTATCACTGTAAAACACCACCTGTTTTTCATCGATGGACACATCCACCTTTTTTCCTTCAGCACTGGTGACAGAAATGGTGCGGGGATACACCCGTGACTTGATTTTAAACCCGTCCTCCTTGCCCCGGTAATCCGATTGCCGCAGTACATAACGTTTCAGCTCCTGGTTCGCCCCCCGAACCGTCTGGGAAAACACGTACCCATCCCCCTTTAACAGGTTGTAAGCAATGTTATCCGCCGTGTTCAGACCACGGTCAGCCACCACCACCATCCGGTCAATCCCATACTCCCTACGCACTTCAGACAACACCGGTAACAATGTCTGACAATCATTGGTGTTACCACTGAACAGTTTGTACGTGATGGGAAGGCCCTGCTGGTCCATAAGAAGCCCCAGCTGAACAATGGGACTGGGCTGGTGTTCCTTCGAGACACCCTTTTTCCTTAATTCATCCGGCTCATCAATTTCAAAGTAATAGTTGGTCACATCGTAAAACACATTTTTGGTATCACGGGAATAGTTTTTCGTCACAGATTTGTGAAGGTGCTTAAGAAGACCATCCTTCATATCAGCAAACCGGTTTAAAGAACGATACACATCCGCCAGGGAAAAATCATACGTTTCACAATACCTTTCACGCCGTTCAAACGTATATTTCTTAGACCCCGGATCCAGAACTCGCTGATAAACAAGCATTTTTAACACACTGTTAAGCTGATAATCAATGCCCAGCCTTCGCTGCCGGCTGGCCATAAAGGTATGCAGGCCCAACTCATGATAAATTCTGCTCAGTGCCAGATAACCAATATTCTTGACATCGCACACTGACTGGCTGATGGTATCCCCCATGGAACACTCCAGTTTCACCGAATGACGCCGATCCTTCTTTTCCTCCGTCATTTCTTTGGCCACCTGCTTGTAATGGGAGATGGGATCATCCATCTCTTTTTCAAGTTCATCCAGATAACCCAAAGCCAGTACCGTTTTTGTCCGGGTATTACCAGATTCTTTATGCCGATAAGGTTCAACGATGGATAAAAATATTCTCCCGGATTTCTTGTTAGGAATCTGCTTTAAATACATTTCGACCCCACCTCCCATATAGCTCTATTATACCATACGGTAATCAAACGATAAACATATAAATACATAAAATTTGACATAAAAAATATCTCTGAACGGCTGAGTTCAAAGATTACAGGGGATTATCTAATTAGGGGAGGTGTTAAACTATCGTGGTATATGATATCACTTCAAAACCACCGGCCACAGTTGAGTGGGAATAAGGCTAACCATACAAATCGTTTTTTTTCGATATGAGAGGAAAAAGTAATTGCATTGCAAAAAAAAAGAGCGTATAATTAGTAAAAAACTAACGGCAGGTTGAAAGAGGTGTCAAAATGAGAGAACATGAATCAGCAGAACGAATTAAAAAAGTTTCCATGAAACTTTTTAACGAAAAGGGATATGAAGCAACAACGATTCGCGATATTTGCAATGAAATTGGCATCACTGCCCCATCTTTTTACTATTATTTCGACTCTAAGGAATTGCTTTATCTTCTGATGATAAAAGAATGCGAAGCGCTGCATCAAGCAGTCATCACAGAAGCCTTTGACGATTGCCCCAGCCAGATTGCAGAAGATCGCATGAAGTATGTGTTTATGGCGCTTTTAAAGTTCTACCGTGAAAGTCCGGATTCCTATACGTTTCTGATCCGGAACACCCTTTTTCCGGTGGCTGATATGAAGGAAAAAATCCGGGAAAGGTCCAATATCTGGAAGCATCAGTTTACAGAGCAAATTGCTGCTTTTCTGGCATCCAGCCAAAAGCGGCGGATGCCTAAAATGGACCCCAGGGAGTTTATAACATCCTATCACCGGTTTATTGTCGGATATGTTCTGCAAATGATCAATGGACTGATCGGTACGGGTGATGACACAGCGGAAGAAGCTTTTAATCTCTACTGGAACGGGATTAAGTAATTTCAAGGTAATTATGATCAAGCTAAAGGCACTTTCATCCAGAAGGTGCCTTTTGTTGTTTAAGGCATAATGCGAATAAGGGGAACGAATCAGTACACGGATGCAGAAAACAAGAAATATGAACAACAAAGAATAAAATAGAATAATTATTCTGAAATACATGTACATTATGGAATAAAAACAGAAATACATTCTTGGATTCCTTTACTTTTTGTTGGTATTTTTGTTACACTGAAACCAGAGAATAAGCAGGATGATAGAGAATCAGAGTTGATGTTTCGAAATGATTGAACTTAGAAGATAGTTTGGTTGGGGTTATTGGTTGTGGCTGGAGGAGGCTAATGATCTTGAAGCGAGTGGATATTGGAGTTGTTGGAGGCGGGCAACTGGGGCGCATGATGCTGTTGGAGGGTCTTCGGATAGGATTAACCTTTGCGGTGCTCGACCCTTCATCCGAATGCCCTGCAGCAGTGATGACCCAGGAGTTCATCCAGGCCGCGTTTACAGATGCTGCAGCCATTGAAAGTCTGGCAGACCGGAGCAGTCGTTTAACTTTTGAATTCGAACACATTGATGCTGGAACGCTGATGCATCTGGCGTCAACCGGATGCCGGGTAATGCCTTCTCCCGAAACCCTGTACATGGTGCAGGATAAATTTCGGCAAAAGACATTTCTGGCATCTTGCCATTTGCCGGTGCCTGCTTTTCGGAAGATCACCTCTAGAGAGGATCTTCGGAAAGCGTCACGTGTCTTTGAGTTCCCATTTCTCCTTAAAAGCTGCACCGGCGGATATGATGGAAAAGGAAACGCACTGATATGTAGCAGCGATGAGATAGAGGATGCATTTTTAGCCCTTGGTGGAGAAGGTGCATCCCTCATGGCTGAGGAAGGGATAGACTTTCTGATGGAAATATCGGTGCTGGCAGCCAGGGATGAGGCAGGCCGTGTGGAGCTCTTTACAGTGGGGCAAAACATCCACCGGAACAATATCCTTTACCGAACGATTGTCCCTGCGCCACTGCCGGAGAATGTCATTGAACAGGCTGAACACCTGGCGAAAGAGACCATGCGACGGCTGAAAGGGACGGGAATCTTCTGTATTGAAATGTTTGTAGACCGGGGATACAAATTATTGATTAATGAAATTGCACCACGCACACATAATTCCGGGCATCATACCATTGAAAGCTGCAACATCTCACAATTTGGCCAGCAGCTGCGAGCGCTGATGGGGTGGTCGTTGATGAAACCGGTCTTACGGAGGCCGGCGGTGATGGTCAATTTGCTGGGGGATCCGAAAAGATCGGGATATCCCAGGCTGACAGGCATTCAGGAGGCTATGGAGTTGGGAGAGGTTTACCCCCACTTATACGGGAAGGCTGAAAGCCGCCCGGGACGAAAAATGGGGCATGTGACGATTTTGGCAGACACAGTGGAGAAAGCACTTGAGATTGCAGATAAAGTGGAAGGCTGTCTGAAGGTGGAAGTCTTTCCTGAAAAGGAGGCAATGAAATGAAACAACCATTGGTCGGCATTATAATGGGCAGCGATTCGGATTTGCCAGTCATGCAGGACGCGGTGATTTTGCTGGAACAACTTGAGATTCCCTGTGAAACCACTATTGTTTCGGCACATCGGACACCGGAGCGGATGGTCAGCTACGCCAAGGAAGCCAGAGAACGGGGGCTTAAAATCATTATTGCCGGCGCCGGAGGCGCCGCTCATCTGCCAGGAATGACGGCGTCCCTGACGCCCCTTCCAGTCATTGGGGTGCCGGTGAAAAGCCGCAATCTTAGCGGGATGGATTCACTGCTGTCTATTGTCCAGATGCCGGCTGGGATTCCGGTGGCAACAGTCGCCATCAATGGAGCTCGAAATGCCGGTTTACTGGCAGCCAGGGTGCTGGCGCTGCAGGACGAAACGCTGATGGAACGGCTGGAAACATGGATTCAGCGACAAACGGATCAAGTGCTTGATACGGCTAAAACCCTTGAATCCATCGGAATTGATGCCTTTATGGAAGGGAGAAAATGACATGAATGAGTCAATGATTCATGAGGCAGGATCCATGCTGTATGAAGGAAAAGCTAAGAAGATGTATCGGACAGAAAACCCCTCACAATTACTGGTGGTGTATAAAGATGATGCCACTGCTTTCAACGGCGAAAAGAAAGGGACTATTACCGGCAAGGGGAAAGTGAACTGTGAAATATCAGCCATGCTGTTTAAGGAACTGGAAAAGACAGGCATCCCCACCCATTTTATTCGCCAGACAGCACCTGGACAGATGCTGGTGAAAACAGTCTCGATCCTTCCGGTTGAAGTGATTGTACGCAACATTGCCTCGGGATCATTGCATCGACGGCTGGGAATAGCAGAAGGAATGGTATTGAGCCATCCCGTCCTTGAATTTTGTTACAAGAATGATGCTCTGGGAGATCCCCTGGTCAATGACGATCATATTACAGCACTGGGGTGGGCATCGCCGGACCAGCTCCAACAGATCCGCCAGCTGGCTCTAAAAATCAACCATCAGCTGAAACCGCTGCTGCTGAAAGCGGGACTCTCCTTGGTCGATTTTAAACTGGAGTTTGGTCTCTATGAAGATAAAGTCATTCTGGCTGATGAAATTTCGCCGGATACCTGCCGGCTGTGGGATGTGAAAACCGCTAAAAAGCTTGACAAAGACCGGTTCCGACAGGACCTGGGGGATGTGGAATCGGCATATCAGGAAGTGCTTCAGCGCATTCGAAAGGTATTGGTTTTATGAGAGACGAGAAGCGAAGAAACACAAAGAATCTGGAGGGAATGATCTTGATAAAACAAAGGGTGAATGAGCACCTGGAGATCAAAGACGAAATGGACCGGCTGCATGAAGAATGCGGCGTTTTGGGATTGTCACAAAAGGAAGACGACCATACGGCCGAACTACTTTATTATGGGCTTTATGCCCTGCAGCATAGAGGGCAGGAAAGTGCCGGAATTGCCATGACCGACGGGTCGCGGACACGATGGCATAAAAAAATGGGCCTGGTGTCAGAAATATTTGGCGAAACGGAACTCAAGAAATTAACAGGACACATCGGTATTGGTCATGTGCGGTACTCCACCAGCGGAGAAAGTGATGTGGAGAATGCCCAGCCTCTGGTGGTGCGCTACCGGGGTGGCAGTATTGCCATGGCCCATAACGGGAACCTGGTCAATGCGGATCTTCTGAGGGAACGGCTGGAGGATGCCGGTGTCGTCTTCCAGACGTCCATTGATTCTGAAGTCATTGTTAACCTCATAGCCCGTTACAGCAATGAAGGTATCCATGCTGCCATTCGCCGCACAATGGATCTGATCAAGGGAGCCTATGCCCTTGTCATCATGGACGAAGAATGTCTGATTGGTGTCAGGGACCCTTTTGGGCTGCGTCCCCTGTGCCTGGGGAAAACAGACAACGGATACGTGCTTGCCTCTGAAAGCTGTGCCTTCGATGTGATGGGTGCCCGAATGGTAAGGGATGTGGAGCCGGGAGAAATTGTGACTATCACACAGGATGGGATTGAGTCGGAATTCTATGGAAATCAGCAGCGCCGCGCTTCCTGCATTTTTGAGTATATTTATTTCGCGCGGCCGGACAGCGTCATAGATGGTGTTGGTGTTTACCAGGCACGAAAAGCTGCCGGACGCATTCTGGCAAAGGAATGGCCGGCAGAAGCAGATCTGGTGATGGCAGTACCTGATTCTTCCATCCCGGTTGCCCTGGGGTACGCGGAGGCATCAGGGATCCCCTACGGGGAGGGACTGATGAAGAACCGGTACATCGGCCGTACTTTTATCCAACCCACTCAGGCGATCCGGGAACTGGCTGTGAAACTGAAGCTGAGTCCCTTGGAGCAGAATATTTCCGGCAAACGGCTGGTGCTGATTGACGATTCCATTGTTCGGGGCACCACCAGCAAACGCATTGTGGAAACCCTGAAACAGGCAGGAGCTGCAGAG
>JAWSUV010000081.1:0-12216 GCA_033549305.1 Bacillota bacterium
TGGAAGCCCAAGGCAGTGGTGTGGCGCTCTTTGCCGCACGGCTGCCATTCACCTGGAGTGTGCGGGTGGCCACCAGAGCGAGAGGAGGCGGCTGATGGATCCGGGTGGGAAGGACCTGTTGGGCGTGACCCCGGATCCGGCAGAATGCGGAGCGTGGCTACCAATTAACTTCGATATAAATGAAAATTAATGAAAATATGAATATTAAGGTTATTTATAATATATAAACAATTTAATTGAAATGAGGTTTGTCAAATGTTAAAATCTAGAAGAAGCTACTTTGATTCTTTGTAAACTACTAAAGAACAGAAAATTTAATGTTTACGTGTAATTTAGGGGGTGTTTGTATAGTTTAAAGGAAGAGGTGTTTTTATAGAAAAACCCTGATGTAGAAAAATTAATGTGGCAGGAGCTGAAAACGTCTTAATTATAAGGGTAAAGGTGAATCGATATGGGAATTTTTAGCACAAACAAATGGTCTAACCGACTACCTAAAATACGAGTTTGCATTCATAAAACTATTGAAGAGGTATACAAAGAATGCAGCGTATTACTTGAAGAAGATGGATGTAAACTGAAGGTTGACAGATTAGAATACTATTCAGATTTTGAAACAGATCTAGAGGCTTGGTATATGATTGTGGTTTCGGCTTGTGGTGTATTTATGAATTATATAAAAAAAGGCAGTGATGAAGACTGTTGGCTTTCCCTTCTCTATGCCGTAGCAGATAAACATTCCAAAAGATCGATTGAAAAGAATATCAATATTTATATGGAACCAGTTGAAAGATATAGTCATACAGGCTATCCGATAACCGAGCCTGAAAAAGGAAAAGGTGTTACCCTATTAGCAAAAGATGTTTCAAGCTTTTTTCTAAAAAAACCTTCTGAAAAAAATATTAAAAGGATAAGAGAGTACCTTATCGAGAAAGATAAACAGTTTTGTTCTGAAATTGCTACGCTCTTTGGTGATGAAGCTGGTGCTGAGAATATTGTCAATAAAACTAGTAAAAGACAACACTCAAGAGGATTGAATATGTTTAATTGGTAAGGTAATAATTGAAGGTAGTAATTGACATAAAGAGATAAGCAGTTTAATAGTGAGCTTATCTCTTTGGAGTCTCTTAAATTTTGCTTTGCGATATCAACTGGGTATTCTTTTGCGATAGATCCACGAGTGTGTGTAAGTGGCTCTATTTGACTGGCGTAAATATCAGGACCATTAGCGCTGTACTTATCCCCACACTGTTACCTAAATGCTCCTTTAGGTTTAGGGAAAGCCGGGGGTAGCAATTGTGTTGGGCTGAATTCGCCGGCGGTAGTTGCGCAGCCACTATTTCTTAAACATGGTTTTTAGCGAAAGCGCAGCGTCAGTTGGGGGCGGTCGTTGATCTTCAGGCTGCGGTGGCGTCTTACCGCCGCTGCCTGGCGGTGAGTTTGATCAGGACCTGGAAGCCCAAGGCAGTGGTGTGGCGCTCTTTGCCGCACGGCTGCCATTCACCTGGAGTGTGCGGGTGGCCACCAGAGCGAGAGGAGGCGGCTGATGGATCCGGGAGGGAAGGACCTGTTCTGGGGCCTGACCCGGATCCGGCAGACGGTGGAGCGAGCGGATCCAACCGAGGCACGCGGAGCGTGGTTACATTGTGTAACTTAAGAAAATAAAGTACAAAAATTCCCCTTTCGAATAGGCCATTAAGGCGACTCGAAGGGGTTTTTCTATGAGTACATCACAGGCTTCTCTGGGCCAGTCTATCAAAATAATCTATCATAAATATACAATTAATGACCAATTTAATAGATATATGCTTTTCAAAAGAGATATTATTGGGTATAATTGTAGACAATGGGCAGTAATGTGAAAGAAAGGAGTGAATCATTATGATTGACGGTATCAACCGGAAGCAGGGGCAAGTAAAAGAGGGTCTCGTTGATGAGTTAAAGGAACACTTAGGAAAGGAGCTGAAGAGATCCAGAAAGGCAGCCGGCTTTACACAGGGTGATGTCGCGAAAAGACTTAAGAT
This sequence comes from Bacillota bacterium, assembly GCA_033549305.1. Taxonomy (GTDB): domain Bacteria; phylum Bacillota; class Clostridia; order Peptostreptococcales; family Tindalliaceae; genus Anoxynatronum. The sequence goes on from JAWSUV010000081.1 coordinate 2,022, forward strand.
AAACTCCAAGACATTATCGAGCTATGAAACCGGCAGAAGCAAACCTGCAATTGATTTTTTGATTGACGCTGCCGCTTTATATGGTCTTGATCCTTCTGCCTTTCTGAGCTTCGCTCAAAATTATGCAAAGCCCGTAAAGAATGCATTGAAAATACCTGTGTTATCAGCTCGTAAAACCTACAAGGACAGGAGTGAGTTTTTTATGGCGAATGACCCCATAAGTTACGGGTACGCGGATGTTGAAAGGCCCGAAGATTATGTGTTCATCAGCGTGCCTGACGATACAATGAGGGATCACCGCATACAGGAAGATGATTACGTGTTGATCAGAAAAGCGCAAACACCAAAAGATGGTGATATCGTGGCAGCATTGGTGGGTGGTTACCCCACCATCAGGAAGTATGAAAAACTCACCGAAGACAGCTTTCTCTTAAAACCCGGCGACCTTTCCGGCAGCAGAGCGCTGGTTGTCAAAAATAATAAGGCCGAAGGCCTGGATGTCGAGCTCCTGGGGGTCAAAAGACTGATTATGATCTTCTAGGCCTTGCGTCAAGGAGGTTTAACTTATGAGAGGCTTCACAAAGAAGCGGGGCAGTACATGGTCTGCTGTCATATACCTGGGCAGGGATGACAGTGGAATGAAAAAGTACAAGTGGTTTTCCGGCTACAACAGCCAGAAAGAAGCCCAGAAGGCTCTAGCCGATATCCTGCAGGACGTAAAGAAAAACCGCATTGTCGATAATAATGCGATCACAGTAAGGGATTTTTTTCAGCTTTGGATCAAGGATCATGTAGATCCCAACCTGAGCCCTGGCACTGGCGACAAATACCAGTCAGCAGCTGATTCTGCCTCAGTTTCCTTCGGGAATGTGAAGATGCAAAAGCTAACGCCGCATCATGTTCAAAAGTGGGTCAACGCCATGGCTGAAAGCCAGCTCAGTAAAGCATCAGCAGTGACTTACTTCAACGCAATAAAGGCGGCTTTCAACAAAGCGGTGTCCTGGAGGATCATCAATGTGACACCGTGCCTGGAGATTACCCTTCCAAAGATCAAGAAAAAATCAATGAAAACGTTATCTGCCAGGGAAGTGAGCCGGCTTCTCCAGGAAGCTGAGGACCACCCCATCCATCTGGTGATCCTTCTGGCAGCAAGCTGCGGCTTGCGCCGGGGCGAGATACTGGGCTTGCGATGGCGGCAAGTTGACCTTAATGCTCAGACACTGCATATATCAGAAAACTACACAGAAAGCTCGAAGGGGATCATCCTCTCCGAACTTAAAACCGATAGCAGTTACCGTACGGTGGACTTCGGGGACGCCATCAAAAAGGCACTCCGGAAGCAACACGCAAGGCAGATGGAGGCGCTCACCAGTGCTTCAGTCGTGAGATTATCCGACCTCAATGAAGATAACCTGCAGGATCTTCATGTGTGTACCTGGTACGATCTCACCCCGCTGGGACCAAGCTTTGTCACAAAGAAATTCGGTAAGATTATCAAGAAAGCAGCATTGCCACCTATCCGATTTCATGATCTTCGTCACACACACGCCACGCTGCTGCTTCAGGCAGGCGTCCATCCCAAGGTAGTGCAAGAGCGCCTGGGTCACTCCAAGATAAGCATCACACTCGACACGTATTCCCACGTACTCCCTTCCATGCAAAAAGAAGCAGCCCAATTGTTGAATTTCTAATCTGAATAGACTAAATTGTTGGGATCGTTCCGGAAGGTCAGGAAAGATCAGACTAGCAAATCGGACTAGCAAAAAGCAAAAAAACGCTTTCACCAAACGTAGCCGAAAGGTGAAAGCGAGTATTCGCAATAGTTCTAATGGAGCTGTTGCCGGGACTCGAACCCGGGACCTCTTCCTTACCAAGGAAGTGCTCTACCTCCTGAGCTACAACAGCGAGTCTCTTTTTTGACCACGAAACTCATTATACCTGATGAGTCTGTGATTGTAAAGAGTCCTGATTGATTTTTTTAAGGGGTTCCGGAAAAGAATTAATCCAGATCCTTCAGCATTATCTGTCCATCCGCCAGTGAGATTACCTGGAGAATTGGGTAAACGGACACACCCATTTCCAACAGCATTTTGGCTCCAGGCTGGAAGCTTTTTTCGATGACAACCCCTGCACCGACCAATTCAGCTCCTGCTGCATCAATGATTTGTTTCATGCCTTTAATGGCTTCGCCGTTGGCAAGAAAGTCGTCCAGGATCAGCACCCTTTCTCCCTCATGCAAATAACGTCGGGATACACGGATTTGATAGGTTTGCTGTTTGGTGTATGAATAGACTGTTCCTTCCAAGGTTTCAGGGTCCAAGTTTTTAGACAATGTTTTCTTGGCAAAGACCACGGGCACATTAAAATACTGAGCTGCAATAGCAGCGATGGCGATGCCGGAAACTTCCGCTGTCATAATTTTATCAATAGTCAGGCGGCCAAACTGCAGATAAAAAAGGCGGCCGACAGCATTTAAAAGATCTACGTCAAGCTGATGGTTTAAAAAGCTGTCAACTTTCAGAATATCGTTTCCGATCACGCGGCCCTGCTCCAATACGGCCTGGCGTATGACACTTATATCAGAAGCTGGTGAACACGGCATCACAACACCTCATTTAGAAATTTCTTAATCCGGAATTCATTAATTCATTTCATGTTATTATGAAACTGTCAGCGGGTCAAGGCATAAGTGATATTTTTCCGTACGCCGCCATAACCCACCTGCTCTTCGGAAAATGGAACAGAATCATAGCAGGAAGATATTTTTTGGCGAATATGTTCAGGCACCCAGTTGTTTCATATATAATGAGATTAATATGACTCTGGAAAAGAGGAGAAGAAGGATGACTGAATACCGATGCGCCGACTGCGGGAAGGAATTCCCGGCATCTGTTAATCTGTTTCGCTGCCGTTGCGGCGGTCTCTTGAATCTGTGCCAGGAAACCATTCCGTATCAACCTGAACATGTAAGGCGGGATCGATGGCATCTTTTCCGATATCGGTCATTTTTGCCTTTCGATGATCAGGCGCTGGACTGGGAAGAAATCACTCTGGGGGAGGGTATGACGCCTCTGATTCAACCGGACGGGGAGGATCCCCTGCTTCTTGCGAAGCAGGATTACTTAATGCCGACTCTCTCTTTCAAAGACAGGGGGGCGGCAGTGATGATCGCCTATGCTAAAGCACTGGGGGTTAGACAGGTGGTTCAGGACAGCAGCGGGAATGCGGGATGTTCCGTGGCTGCGTATGCGGCACGGGCAGGCATGACCTGTGATATTTATGTACCAGAAAGCACTTCCACACCTAAAATACGCCAGATCGAAGTATACGGTGCGACAGTTCACCTGATACCAGGGTCCCGCGAGGATACTGCCCTGGCAGCTTTATCTGCCATCGAGCAGAGCGAGGCATTTTATGCCAGTCATGTCTATCAACCCGTTTTTTACCAGGGAACAAAAACCTATATGTACGAGATATTTGAACAGTTGGGTGGACGCCTGCCGGATACCATCTTACTGCCTGCAGGGAACGGCACGCTGCTACTGGGGGTTTATGCCGGGCTGCGTGATCTCAAGGCAGGGGGAGCCATTCATCAGTTTCCGCGACTGGTAGCTGTGCAGGCAGCAAACTGTGCTCCGTTGTATCATTCATTTATCAGGGGTCTTGGAATGACTGAACACGTTGTGAATGAAAAAACCATGGCGGAAGGAATCGCAGTCGCGGACCCTAAAAGGGGAAAAGAGATGATTCAAGCCCTGCGGCATACAAAGGGTATGGTGGTCACAGTGGCAGAGGAATCCATCCAAAATGCCCGTCACAGACTGGCGTCGAAGGGAATCGATGTAGAGCCGACGGCTGCTGTTTGTTATGCAGCGTATCTGGACCATCGGATGCAGGACAAAAGTATTCCCTGGGGATTGGTGGTTCTTCCCTTCTGCGGTTCCGGCCTAAAAAAATAGTATCAGTACAGACTAAGACTCTTTACCGGGATCCTGATACGTTCTCAGGCTCATAATATGCCAGGTAACAGCTGTGCCGATCATTAACAGCAGAACGGTCACCAGCGAACGCCGGATGATCATCATGGAGATAAACAGGGAAGGCCACAGCAACACCAGGGCAGTAATTTTGGCACTTTTTTTCACAGCCCGGTACTCCAGGTAATGATAGATATAGGCGCCGAAAATACGATGATGGATAAGCCAGTGATGAAGACGGTCGGAACTGCGGATAAAGCAATAAGCCGCCAGCAGCAAAAAGGGTGTCGTTGGGAGTACAGGCATAATGATCCCGATGGAACCCAGCACGACGCACAGAATTCCGGCAGCAATCAGGAGGTATCGTTTTAAGGTACTGATAAAGCAGTCACCACCTTGGAATGGATTGTGCCAGTCCGACAAGGAGATTTACACGGCAGGTTGATTATAACCCATATAGACCCCCTGAATCAACTGAATTGCAGATTGATCACGTCAGATGGAGGGCGCAGAGGATTTCAACTGAGGGTGATGCATGATACAGCAACGCATAACACGGGAAAAAAGAACTGTTTCAGCCATGATACGGTTATACTGTCGAACACAGCACCGGCACAAAAGAGAACTTTGCGGTGAATGTCAGAAACTGGAGCATTATGCACATATGCGGGTGGATCATTGCCGTTATGAATCCTCCAAACCCATTTGCGGCAAATGTACTGCCCCCTGCTATGCCCCTGAAAAACGACGGCAGATCCGGCAGGTAATGCGAAGAACCCGCCTCCGCATGGTGTTCGCACATCCTCTGTTGACAGCGTTCCATCTAAAGGATGCTTTCAGCGGCTCCAAAACGATCAAAAAGTAAAAAAATAAAGACCAGGCCGATACTCAGGAGGGATTATGATGGTGTTAACCATTGAAAAGATCATGATTAAGGATGTGAAGATTGGGCGGAATACCAGTATTCAACAGGGAATTCTGGAAGTTAATGCTGATTCAGTGGTTCAGTTGCTGAAGGAAGATCACCGGATCAGGGACGTTGCGCTGGATGTGGCAAGGCCGGGAGAAACAGTGCGCATATTACCGGTGAAGGATGTGATTGAACCCCGGGCAAAGCATGACGGCGGTGGTTTTCCCGGATTGGTGGGGAACATCGGAGGGACTGGTGAAGGGATAACCCGTGCTCTGAAAGGGTGTGCTGTCGTTACCACGGGTCCCATTGTCGGATTTCAGGAAGGCATCATCGATATGAGCGGCCCTGGAGCGGTATACACGCCTTTTTCCCAGCTGAATCTGCTTGTTGTGAACATCATCAGGGAAGACTGGGTATCACCTCATGAGCATGAAGCAGCAGTTCGTGAGGCGGGGGTGAAAACCGCACATTACCTCGCAAGTGCCACCATGGATCATGCACCGGATGACTCTGAAATGGTTAGCTGGGAATCGCTTACGACCAAACAGACACGGTTTCCGATATTGCCGAAAGTAATGCTGGTCTATCCCTGTATGAGCCAGGGACTGCTGCATGACACTTATTTTTATGGAATGGACAGTAAAAAAATGATTCCCACCCTGATTTCGCCACTGGATGTGCTGGATGGTGCCCTGGTCAGCGGGAACTGTGTATCTCCCGGATCCAAAACCACCACCTGGCATCACCAGAACAATGCACTGATACAGGAATGCTTCCGCCGGGACGGCACTGAAATCAATTTTATCGCGGTGGTGCTGACACCGCTTCAGATCACACTGGCGGAGAAAATCCGAAATGCCGAAATCACAGCCACAATAGTCCAGATGATGGGGGCAGAGGGAGTTGTTCAATCGCAGGAAGGCTTTGGAAACCCGACAACGGATCTGATGATGATTTGCAGACAGTTGGAGAACCGGGGCATTAAAACCGTTCTCATCAGTAATGAAGACGCCGGCGTTGACGGCCGGTCTGAGTCACTGCCGGACGGAACACCGGAGGCCAATGCCATGATTTCCACCGGAAACAGCAATGCCACGCTGCTGTTGCCACCAATGAATCGGACGATTGGTGATCCGGTGGCGATTGAGAGAATAACAGGTGGTTTTTCCGGCTCCATTCAGCCTGACGGCGGACTGCTGGTGGAAATTCACGGCATCATGGGAAGTCATAATCTGCAGGGCACCGGTACACTCAGTGCAGTGACCCGTTAAAGGAGGGGCAGGATGAAACGAGTTGTATTCTATACCAATCAGTTTTTTGGTCAAATAGGCGGAGAGGAGCAAACGGATTTACGTCCGTTTATAAAGGAAGAAGCGGTGGGACCGGCTGTGGAAATTCAGAAGGAACTCCATGACGCTGTGATTGTGGCGACGATCCTGTGCGGTGATAATTATTATGCCCAGCACATGGAGGAATCCCGCAGAACGATTATGAATATGATGGATCGACTCCAGCCTGATCTGGTTATTGCCGGTCCGGCCTTTAATGCCGGGCGCCTGGGAATAGCCTGCGGTGATGTGTGCGCATCTGCTGCAGAACAATTTCACATTCCGGCACTGACTGGAATGTATATTGAAAACCCTGCTGTGGAACTGTACCGGCACCGTACAATGATAGTCAAAACAGGAAAAACGGCCGCTTCCATGCGGAAGGCGCTAACTGTCATGACAACCCTTGCGAACGATCTGCTGCAAGGAAAGCTTCTCCCCGATCCCGAAAAAGCCGGTATTTTTTCAAAAGGGGTCCGGGAGAACGTCTTCAAAGAAAAGACGGGTGCACAACGGGCGCTGGACATGCTGGTGGCAAAACTCAGCGGGCAACCCTTTGAAACGGAAATACCGCTTCCTACCTATGACCGGGTGGATCCCGCAAAAGGAGTGACAGATCTATCCCGGGCCACTATTGCACTGGTCACCTCCGGTGGAATCGTTCCGGAAAACAACCCGGACAGACTGCCGGCGGCAACGGCAAAGCATTATTGCGTTTATGACATTTCCACCATTGACGCCCTGCAGGAAGGAGCCTATGAATCTGTTCATGCGGGGTATGACCCTGTGGCGGCCAATCTAAACCCCAACCGGATCGTTCCCATTGATATAATGCGTGAACTGGAACATTCAGGAAGAATCGGGAAACTCCATCCCAATTTTTATTCTACTACCGGGAATTCGACTTCCGTGGCGGATGCGACCCGGATGGGAAAAGAAATAGCGGCTGATCTTAAACAGCACAGGGTTGATGCAGTGATTATGACCAGCACCTGAGGGACCTGTACCCGTTGCGGAGCAACGATTGTAAAAGAAATTGAGCGTATTGGGATTCCAGCGGTACAGATTTGCACGATCACCCCCATCGCGGAAACCGTGGGCGCCATCCGGATTGTCCCAGGGATTGCCATTCCTCATCCGGTGGGAGATCCCACTCTCAGCCAGAAAAAGGAACATGTACTCCGGCATGAGCTGATGGAAAAAGCCTTGAAGGCGTTGCTGGCATAAAACGAGATCTCTAACTGGCCTCTCTTTGCTGATCCAAGAATTGGAGCAGGATGGTTCTGGCATCGCCCACCAGATACAAAGAGCCGGTGATGACCAATACTTCATCGGCAGCCGTCTGCATCAAGGCGGTTTCCACAGCTTCGGTCATGGAATCAATGGCGTACACTTCTTTTCCGAAGAGCTGCACTTGTTCGGCAAGGGTTTCAGGATTCACTGCTTTCGGGTTAGTAGCTCTGGTTAAAAACAGTTTTTGGCCAAGGGGCATCAGTGTATTGAGAACACCACTGATATCCTTGTTATTCAGCATACCCATCAGAAAATGAATTTTCCTGTCCGGAAAGTGATCCGCCAGGAACTGCTGGAGGATTTGTGCGCCCTGAAGGTTGTGGGCACCATCAATGATAACCAGAGGGGATTGATGCAGTATTTCGAGCCGGCCGGCCCAGAAGCTCTGCTGGAGACCGCTTGCCAATGCCTCGTCGCTGATTTCAAGGAGGCCGTGATGGCGCAAAACCTGTATTGTCAGAAGGGCCAATGAGGCATTATTCGTTTGATGACTGCCCATCATGCGGATGGTGAGCTGAGACATCGGATGCAGGGGATGTGAAAAGTCAAAAATCTGCTCCTTCAGATTTGCTGTGTGAATGATCACATCATGGGGTTGCAGGCAATAGGCTGGTGGCTGATGCTGCTTTGCTGTTGTGCGAATCACTTCATCCACAAGGGGAGCCTGGTGGTGATAAATAACCGGTCGAAGGGGTTTAATGATTCCGGCTTTATGAGCGGCGATCACAGCCAAATCATCCCCGAGAATATCCACGTGGTCAATATCAATAGGTGTGATGACAGCCACCAACGGGTCATCAATCACATTGGTGGCATCCAGGAGACCTCCCAGACCAACTTCGAGAACGACCACACCGTTGGTTCCAGCCACATGAATGACTTTCAACCGCTGATGGGGGTCTCCCAATTGGTGCAGCATCATTTTCAGAGTGGGTAAATCAAGTCGGGTTCCTGCAGCGTGTGAAAGCTCAATAAATTCGATGGCAGCAGTGATGCTCATTGAAAGCCTCCTAGGCGCCAAATGATGGATGACAACAGATCTATTATAAACGCAAATATTATAACCGGCAATCTTTTTATAAACAGCTGTATCCCTTTATTCAACTTATATAGAGCATAGTTCAAACAATAAAAACTCCGGGATTTTTCCGGAGTTTTAAGGTTTGTCTCATGTGCTTCTGAATAGAGGTATTTTAAATAGCCGGTATCGCAGATTCAGAAGCTTTTGAAAGTTTTTTCATGATTTTTTAATAGATAAAGCTGCAGAAAGCGTTTGTGCCGGGTTTGCGCTCCTGAATAAGAAGATCAGCCATCTCATCAGCCATCTGAAGGCACTTTTCAAAATCTGCATCCTTTGGGGATGATAAAGCTTCCACAGATTCACCCACCTGCTTCCATTTCATCTTTTCGGCAAATTTATTGAGGCTGGAGACACCGCCGCCGCTCCAGGAAGCGGTGCCAAAAATGCCTAATAAGCGGTTTTTCAACTGTGAGTTTTCAAGCTTGTTTACCAGGGTTTCCATAGTGGGGAACAGGCCGGTATTGTAAGCGCAGCTTCCCAGAATTAACCCTTTAAAACGCCAGATATCGCTGACCAGGTAGGAAACATGGGTTTTTGAAGCATCATAGATGCGAATGTTTTTGATACCTTTCTCAGAAAGACGACGGGCAATGACATCCGCCATTTTCTGTGTGTTTCCGTACATGGAACCGTAGACAATGACGACGCCCTCTTCGGTTTCTGCCCGGGACCAGCGGTCATAATAATCGATGATACAGTTGGGCGCGCTGCGCCACACAGGCCCATGAGTGGGTGCAATGATATTGATGGGGATGGCGGCATCCGTTAATTTCTTTAATGCTTTCTGAACCATGGCACCATACTTGCCGACGATGTTGGAATAATAGCGGCGTGTTTCATCCATGTAAAATTCCAGATTGACTTCATCATCAAAAATTCCGCCGTCCAGTGAACCAAAACCGCCAAAGGCATCCATGGAGAACAGGGTACCCGTCATTTGTTCGTAGGTCATCATGGTTTCAGGCCAGTGAACCATGGGAGTCAGGTAAAAAGTCAGCTTGTGTTTTCCAAGGGAGAGTTCATCGCCGTCTTTCACCACATGATACTGTTTCATGGGACCATAAAAATTTTCCAGTATTTCAAACGTTTTTGCATTCCCGACCAGTGTCAGGTCTGGGTACCGGTCCTGCAGCGCTTTGATGGATCCGGAATGGTCCGGTTCCATGTGGTTAATAACCAGATAATCCAGCGGCCGGTCTTTCAGGATGCTGATGACTTTTTCAATAAAACCATTCATTTTCGTGTTCTTAACCGTGTCAAAGACAGCGGTTTTCTCATCATCAATCAGGTAAGCGTTATAGGAAACGCCTTTGTCGAGAGGCCATAGGTTTTCAAAAAGATGTGTTTCCCGGTCATTAACTCCAATGTAATGAATTTGATCCGTGATTTTGACAGTGGTGAGCATGATAAGACTCCTTTCTGATAGGATGGTGATGTGTCGAAATGACAGAGCTTCTCGCTTTGATCATACCACCAATTAAACGGATTAATCAATAAGCCTCCCTTGAGATCATCCTTGAGATGCTATATGATAAAAATATAGTATACAAGCATTCCTGTAAAACGTGAAAATGACCTTTGAAAAAACAATAACCTCCAGATA
>JAWSUV010000082.1:0-12044 GCA_033549305.1 Bacillota bacterium
GCGGTGGGTCAGCTTGAACCAGGCGCGGGCGAAAGCGTCCGCCAGTTCCTCGGGATGGTCCCGGAAATGCAGCGCAATGGGCCGGTAGACGGGGTCCATCCGCAGGGACAGGTCGGCGGTGGTCATCATGGGCGGGTATTTCTTGGACGGATCGTGGGCGCCGGGCACCATGTCCTCCGGTTCAGTGTCGTTGGGGATCCACTGGAATGCCCCAGCAGGGCTCTTGACCAGATTCCAGTCGTATTTGAACAGGAGTTCCAGGTAGCTGTTGTCCCACTTGGTGGGGGTGGGGGTCCAGGCGCCTTCGATGCCGCTGGAGATGGTGTCGTCGCCTTTGCCGGTGCCCATGCTGTTTTTCCAGCCAAGCCCCTGCTCTTCGATTCCGGCCGCCTCGGGCTCCGGTCCCACATGGGCCGGGTCGCCGGCTCCGTGGCATTTGCCGAAGGTATGGCCGCCGGCTACCAGGGCAACCGTTTCCTCATCGTTCATGGCCATGCGGGCAAAGGTTTCCCGGACATCCTTGCCGGACGCCACGGCGTTGGGTTCACCGTTGGGACCTTCGGGATTGACATAAATCAGTCCCATCTGGACTGCTGCCAGGGGGTTTTCCAGGTCGCGTTCGCCGCTGTAGCGCTCGTCGCCCAGCCACTCGCTTTCCTGACCCCAGTAAACATCTTCTTCCGGTTCCCAGATGTCCTCGCGGCCGCCGGCAAACCCAAAGGTTTTAAAGCCCATGGACTCCAGGGCGCAGTTGCCGGCCAGAATCATCAGGTCGGCCCAGGAAATCTGCCTGCCGTATTTCTTCTTGATCGGCCAGAGCAGGCGGCGGGCCTTATCCAGGTTCACATTGTCCGGCCAGCTGTTCAGTGGCGCGAAGCGCTGATTGCCAGAGCCTGCGCCGCCGCGGCCGTCTCCCATGCGGTAAGTGCCGGCGCTGTGCCAGGCCATGCGGATAAACAGCCCTCCATAATGGCCGTAGTCGGCGGGCCACCAGTCCTGTGAATCGGTCATCAGATCAAAGAGGTCCTTTTTGACGGCTGCCAGGTCGAGTTTCTTGAATTCTTCAGCGTAGTTGAATGCTTCCCCCATGGGGTTCCGAGCCGGGGGATTCTGGTGAAGCATCTTGAGGTTCAACTGGTTGGGCCACCAGTCGCGGTTGCTGGTTCCGCCGCCGGCGGCTTTGGCGCGGGTCATGCCTGTGACGGGACATCGTTTTTCTTCCATGAGCATCCTCCTTCATACCTGGTCATGAACGTGTACAGTATTCTCCCTATACCCGTTGTAGTGATTACAAAACGAGTACGGTCACACAACTTTTCGAAACCCGGCCGTCAGGGCACCAGGTATGCAGCGGCCTGGCATGATGGGACAGTTCATGGTTCAGTGCCCCCCCGGCGCGACAATTCAAAAAAGCCAAAAAGCTGATTCTTCGGAGGGAATCAGCTTTTTGCATGCATTATCTGTTTGTACTTGTCCACCATCCAAGGCGAATCCATGTTCAGTCGATCTTCAACAACCGTGCATTCACAGCCACAATGACGGTGCTCAGTGACATGAGCACGGCGCCCACCGCCGGGCTGATGACGATTCCCTGGTTGTAGAGAATGCCTGCCGCAAGGGGTATGGCAAGCAGGTTATACCCTGTTGCCCAGGCCAGGTTCTGGAGCATTTTTCGGTAGGTTGTCCGGGACAGTTTCAGGATATTAACCACGTCAAGGGGGTTGCTTCGCACCAGAATCACGTCTGCCGTCTCAATGGCAACGTCTGTGCCTGCGCCGATGGCAATGCCCAAATCTGCTTTGGCAAGAGCTGGTGCGTCGTTGACGCCGTCCCCGGTCATGGCAACGATCTTGCCTTCCTTGTGCAGTGCGTCAACCTTTGTTGCCTTTTCCTGTGGCAACACTTCGGCAATGACGGTGTCGATGCCAATTTCCTGTCCCACGTAATCCGCCACCCGCTGGTTATCCCCAGTGAGCATGATGGATTCCACACCCATCTCCCTGAGTCTTTTCACCGCTTCTTTAGCCGATTCCCGGATGATGTCGGAAAGGGCGATAAAGCCCAGCAGTTTTGACTCTTCCAGCACGAAAACAACGGTTTTGCCTTCCTGGGCTATTTTTTCATAATGTTCGTCGTCAAAGGCAATGTTCTCAGATCGCATATAGCCGGGGCTGACAATTTTGATGTTTCTTCCGTCCACTTTCGCTTCCAGCCCTTTTCCGGTGAGGTTCTGGTAGTCGGTGACGTCCATCCTGTTCACATTTTCTTCCTTGCCTTTATTGACAATGCCCTTTGCAATGGGGTGTTCAGAATTCAGTTCCACCGAGTAAGCGATGGCCAGCAGTTCTTCCTTTGATACTTCTATTTCATGAATGTCTGTGACGCCGAACTGTCCTTCTGTCAGTGTGCCGGTTTTGTCAAAGACAATGGCGTTGATGTTACGGGCATTTTCAAAGGCGGCCCGGTCTCGCACCAGCAGGCCTTTCTTCGCCCCGATGCTTGTGGAAACGGCGGTGACCAAAGGTGTTGCCAGACCCAGGGCATGGGGGCAGGAGATAATGACCACGGTCACCGCCCGTACAATGGCAAAATGAAGGTCTCCCCCCACCAGCATCCACACGGCAAAGGTGACGATGCCTGCCGTCAGGGCAATGTAGAAAAGCCACTTGGCGGCAATGTCCGCCAGCCGCTGGGACCTTGATTTTGATTCCTGGGCTTCCCGCACCATCTTGATGACCTGGGAAAGGAAAGTGTCATCACCGACACGGCTTACCTCAAACTTCAATACGCCGTCGCCGTTAATGGAACCTCCGACGATTTCGTCTCCTTCTCCTTTGTCCACAGGGACAGACTCTCCCGTGATCATCGATTCATCCACCGATGAACTTCCCTCATACACCTGGCCGTCGATGGGCACCTTTTCACTGGGTTTAACAAGTACTTTGTCACCTGTTTTCAACTCTTTTATGGGAACATCTTCTGTATCCCCATTCTCACTGATCAGATGGGCCACTTCAGGCATCAGCTTAACCAGTTCATTTAAGGCATTCGACGCTCCCATGACAGATTTCATTTCGATCCAGTGGCCCAACAGCATGATCACGATCAGGGTTGCCAGTTCCCAGAAGAACTCGCCCCCCGGCAGCACGAAGACCGTCAGCGAACTGTAAACATAAGCCACTGTAATGGCCAGTGCAATGAGCATCATCATGGCGGGTGATTTTGCTTTGAATTCATCCACCGCCCCAGTTAGAAAGGGCTTGCCGCCATAGAAAAACAGTATGGTTGAAAGTCCAAACAGGATATAAGAATCCCCGGAAAAGCGAAAGTCAACGCCCATAAACATCTGGATCATGGGTGACAGCAAAAGAATGGGTACCATCAGGACCAGGGAAACAAAGAAGCGTTTCTTAAAATCCTCCACCATCATGGCATGGTGGTCATGGTGGTCATGGTGATCGTGTTTTGAATGATCATTTTCTTGATGGTTCTTTGTGTGTTGTTTTTTTTCTTCCATTGTGTGCACCTCTTTCACATCAATAATAAGTCATCGCCAATTTAATGTGATACCCCCATGAATTGGTCAGTTTTGTTTTAAACTGTCCATTTTACGGGGGTATCATCAGTTTGTTGCAATTTTTATCACCAGAAACCTTTTAGGAGATCAATCATACATGCCTCCTTTGAACTGCTTTACCCCGCCTGGAGGAATCAAAATACACATCTGTGTCTCATGGCTGATCGACATCATCTAATTATAGCTATTTTTATGAATACCCGACTGCGATGCTTCAAAACAGCCTCTGATAATCACTGCCTTACGCGTAAGCGTTCACAAGGGTGGATTATAGCAGACTATTTGGTGTTACGGCTCAGTAGCTTTGCAGACACCCCTGCAGTCGCTCCTAAGAACAGCAGCGAACCGACCGCTATTTGACCGATTTTAATCGCTGTATTGCGGAAAAATATTTCTGGCAGCATTTGAATCAGAACATGCCGTTGTGGGTCAAGCATCCACAAATCATTGTCAAAAAAAAGCAGATGAAAATAGGTGAAATATTTAGTAAAATCAATGCGGATTAACAGACCCAGACCCAGCAATGCCGCCACGTTGCCTAAGGCCGCATAAGCTGCCGGCTGGCACCCAATCTTGCTTTTCAAATTCACTCATATAATGATTGACATCGCAGGTGACCCACTCAAGGGCAGTGACCCATACAGCCAGAGAAAGTCCAACAGCCATGATGATATAACCCAATCTCCTGAAAATCGACATGTAACACCTCCTCAAAATGTGATGCAATTCATGAAATTAATGACGCGTGTTTAAACTGTTCTTCACGGCATTCCTCCATGTTTACTACTTGGGAATAAACCCAATCTCATGAGGCTTAGATCCCACCGGAATCCGCTTAATTACCTCAAGGGAATTCATATCGATCACTGCGATTTCATTACTTTCCAGACTGCTCACATACATCTTATCCATATCCGGCACTTGAAACACATGGTTGGGCATACCTTTAATTTCGATGGTGGCAAGCAACCGATAGTTCTGTGCATCGAAAACGGTCACATCACCGGAGAACCGGTTGGCTGTCCAAACACTGCCGCCGTCCTCTGCCACAGCGACCCCATGAGTCCCTTCCCCAGCAGGCAGTCTTGCGATTTCGTCCCCGCTGGCCAGATCAATAACACGGAGCTCATTTTCCATTAAACTGGCAACAAAAAACCGTTCTCCTGCCGGATCTGTCTTTCCTTCGTTGGGAACCTGCCCCACAGGAATGGTACGAATAATTTCCTGACTGGCTGTGTCAATGACCGACAGGTCACCGGACATCACATTGGTGGCAAAAGCCAGGGTACCGTCACTGTTGAAGCTAATGTGTGAAGGACTATTGGACCCTGACAGTATTTCACCTGCCTGGGATTTCGTGTGAGTGTCATACACCATAATGTAGTTATATTCCTCGTTTTCTTCCAATGCACCGCTGGTTAAATATAAAAAACGTCCCTCCGGTGACAGATCGATGCCATGAATCCTACGTTCCAGGTTGATTTCTTCCACCACCTGACCACTGTCGCCATCGATGACGCTGAGAACACCCTGGTTTCCGTTCCCCACATAAATACGCCGTTGCGACATGCTGGCTGCCAGACCGTCTGAGACGGATTCATCCACTTCAATAACCTTCAATGGTTCATCCAGTGTCGTGTCGATGACTGTGATGGTGCCATCCTCAGTGTTAGCCACATAGGCAAAATAGCCTTCTACCTTAGATTGGCTGTCTTCCTGGCGGAGAATGAAGAACCCACTGGCTACCAATAATACCACCAGGAACAACAGAATGTTTCTCCCTGAGTGTTGTTTAGCTGTCACGAGAAACCCCCTCCTCGCTGTTCGCTAATTCTATGGGTTCCCACCGAAACACGCGGGCGCTAACACCGTCCAGCTCATAAATTTTAAGTTCCATGGCATCTGCCACTTCCAAAACGGCAGTATCAAGTGACTTTCCTGTTACTATAAGACGACCACGCAAATGATGTCCTTCACCTTCTGTAATACGCCATTCCATGGTTTCAACCGGGTAAAGATCTCCGTCCAGTGACAACTGACTCATTCCAGCCAAATCGTATTGTTCCAAGTCTACTGAATGTGTATCCATCAGAACATCAAATTCCAGATGATCTTTTGGATGATTGTCTAAATTCACCAGTGACACGCCGATGGCCACAGCTCCCTGGGCCTCCACCTGCATTGCAGAAAGGGTGTCTTCAGTTGCTATTTCCACTTCTTCAACTTCTCTAAATTTGTTCAACAGACCCCTTTCCAGTGCAGCTTCTTCGCCTGGCGGTGAGAAGTACTGTACTACCCCCGCTGTCAGCACTCCCATAATAACCACTGCACCCAGTATAAATCCCAGATTTTTGTTCTTCATATTTGCATCACCTTTCATTTGTTAATTTGTTGTATAACAACACGACTTTCCCAGTCTCCCTGTAGTGTGATTTCCCACACTTCTGTTGTTTATGCTCCTATTATGCTCGAATGCCCAAATCATATTGGCGCATCATAACTGACAGAAAATGTCTAAAATCAACCCCACAGTGATGAGACGATGCTGCTGCGTTCACCGTTAATTCAACGGCTGCCTTTTCATACTGCAAGGATGATGCCAAGTGATGAATCATACTGTGTTATCAATTGGCACGAAGTTTGCAAGGTAACCTGAACGGGCTCATTAATCAGGCTTAACACGTGCAGTTCTTTTTTCTTGCTGGTTACTCCGGGCCAGGTCATTGGCAGGAAAATCTGCTATGTTTACAGAGTCCCAATGGAGTGAACCCAGCTGAAGACAAGGGCCAAAATCCTGGAAAGGATGTGGAAAATGGCCCAGCCCTATGCCGGAAGACAGGCTGTCATGTGGAGACTATTGTGGTTGTGGCCATGATAGAGAGCTGAGCAATAAAAACCTGCCACATAAAGTGTCACAGAACCAGCTATGATTAAAAAATGATGAGGGAGGCGTAACCTATGAATAATTGGTTGCTAATAGCTGTACTGATTGGATGGGTGTTCATGATGACCCGAAGAGGCGGCTGCTGTGGTGGTCACCATCATCGGGAAGACCGTCGTGAAGATAATAATATATAAAGCGAGGGATTCATATGCATTTTCTTAATGAATACGCTTACGGGCTCTGGGGAGCTGTTGTTTTTAACATCCTGATGTTTGGCAGTTTCGTTTACATGGTTTTCAAACCCCGGACCAAAAGAGATTGGCGGACAATGGGTGTCTTCACGTCCTTTATGGTTGCCCTCTTTGCGGAAATGTTCGGCTTTCCGCTGACAATCTATTTATTGACTTCTCTCTTGGGAAACCGTTACCCTGTGCTGGATCCCTTTACCCACCTTAATGGCCACCTCTGGGTTGCTTTGGCGGGCGGCTCAGAATGGGTATATTCCATTTTGCATCCACTAAGCAACCTTCTGATTTTTGCCGGGCTGGCAGTGATTTCAGTTGGATGGAAGGGGATTCACCGTGCAGGCGGCAAACTGGTAACGGCAGGTATTTACAAATACGTCAGACATCCTCAATATACTGGGTTTATCATCATTATCATCGGTTTCCTGCTTCAATGGCCCACCATTATTACCCTGGTCATGGCGCCAGTTCTTATTATGACGTACCGCCGTCTTGCTCGTCGGGAGGAAGCAGTGATGCTTAAAGAATTTCCTGGAGAATACCAACAGTACAAAGAACGGGTACCTGCCTTTTTCCCGAAATTCCGGATGAACTACCATGAGTCCTGATGGTTTACATATTTTACATCATCTAATCAATGAAAAAACAACAGGCATTTTCACTGCCTGTTGTTTTTCATTCGTCTTACTGGGAGTGATTGTGTCTCCTGAAGTAAAAGGTCTGTACCATTAAGCCTCAGCGACAATTAGTTTTACTATATCGAGGGTCAGGTTTTTTTCACTGATAATTTTAAAGCCTGCCTTTTTTATGTTTTCACTCGTCTTTCGATTAATATTAGCCCCCCACAGCCTAACAGTAACTGGATTAAAAAGATGCATAAAAGGTTTTACTAATCTGTGTTTGCTCAACACATGCTCCAGTAAAATTAATTGACCGCCTGGTTTCAACACCCGCTTTATTTCTTTCAATCCTTCAACGGGGTCAGGCACGGAACAAAACACACAGGTGGTAAAGGCCGTATCAAACACATTGTCTTCAAAGGCCAGGTTTTGTACGTCCATCTGGAGTAACTCGACATGCTTATTCAGTTTAACCACTCTTTGTTTGGCTTTTTCCAACATTTTTTCACTAAAATCGATGGCGATGATGTCAGCATCAGCAGGATAAAACTCAATGTTTTTTCCGGTGCCAACACCGATTTCCAAAGCTTTACCGTGCACGTTATTCATAACCTCTCCTCTGTACTTTTTAAAAGCCATTAATTCCATAGGCGCATCAAGAAAATCATAGACTGCAGCAACCCTGTTATACCTGTGCCTGATGATCGAGGTTCTTTTTTCGTCCATTCTATTTCCCCCACTTCACTTATATTTTATGTTCATTGCTTCGATTAATTGACTCTCATCCCTGTTTCCAATTTCATCAACACCATATACCATACATAACGCATATTATTTGCATACCCATGAATTTGAAAAATTCCCGTTCATCACAAAACCCCAGCAACCATTAGCCGGGGTTTTGTTCATTTTTGTTGTCTTATTAAACTGGATTGGTTAATGCCCGCCTTGATGGAACTGCTTGACCCTGCCTGTAGGTGCCAGGTGGGTCATGGACATGTCACCCATTCCCCCAGATTGGAAAACATCTGCTTGTGCCTTTTCTCCCCCGTTGCCCGGGATCATGATATGGCCATGCATGATGGAAAAATGAAGGTCTTTATTGTTCTCGTTTACCACCATACCGCCCATCTCACCCATACCCTGTACTTCAAAGGCAGGGTTTCTCTCATCTGCTTTGGCTTCAACACCATTGACCGCTGCAAAAACGGTTCCTGTTGAAAGAACCATCAGTAATAGCACAACCAATGGCAAAATCAGTGATTTTTTCATTGTGGCTCATCTCTCCTTCTTCACTCTTGGTTTATTGATACTGATTATCATTGTACCCCGCATTCATACTACAAAACATTTCTCTTACGATCAATACCTTTATTTTAATGTTGCTTTATCTAAAACCTATCTTAGAAAGTAAACAGCTGCTCCAATCACTGCAATGATCATGAAAATTGACATGAAATCAATGCCGTTTGATCCCTGTTCATAACTGTTGCTCTCCTGGTTTGACTCGTCTTTCATTCGATGATTATGTCCACCGCCGCAGCATCCCATGGTAACGCCTCCCTTCGTTTATGATATTACTCTTAAAAACTGTGAATAAAATAGTAAAACATCACCGACAGCACCATGGCAACCAGCACCACCCCGGCCATCTTCCACTCCATCACCGGCACGACAACTGCGCCATTTCCTCCACTGACTTGCGGCTTTTCCTCCTTCTGTTTCTTTTTCTGCAGCCATTTACCCACTATCAGTGTCACAACAATCATGATGAAGCTAAACACATGGGCAATGGAAATGGGGCCGAACACCTGGGGATTGGTTCTGAAAAATTCTACGATCATGCGGTTAAGGGAAAACCCTGCCATGTACAGGATAAACAGCTGTCCGTCATAGGCTGTGCTCTTTCGTTTTTGCCATAGCAGCAAGAACAGCAAAAAGTTCAGCAAGGCTTCATAAATCTGTGCCGGGTGAAGCAGTTGTCCTCTTACCTGAACACCCCAGAGCCAGTTTCCCTCCATGGGTACACCGAAGACGTCACAACCCACCCTGCCGATGGCCTGACCCAGAATAATGGCTGGTGCAAAGGCGTCTGCGGTTTTCCAGAAGGGCAGCTGATGCCGTTTGACATACCAGTACGCGAAGAGCACCCCTGCAACCAACGCACCCTGTATGGAGATGCCTCCCTGTTGAATCATAAAAATGTGGAGGGGGTTTTTCAGGTAGTAGGCGGGGTTAAAGGCGATGATGTACAGCACCCTGGCACCCACCAAGGCTGCTGCCACCACATAAAAAGCTAAATTTGATGTTTTTTCAGTGTCCAACCCTTTTCTTCTGGCTTCCCTGAGCATCACGTAATAACCTGCCATGATCCCAAGGGCGATGGTAAGCCCAAAGAGATGGATGGGATAACCACCAATGGTAAATAGTATTTTCATGCACGAACTCCTCTCATTTTGTATAAATGTTTTTACTTCCACGGCTTATACTTGCAAAGTTCGTGCCAAGTTTTATGACAAGCATCCGGGCATGGAAAAAGGCACCACTTAATAGCGACGGGAGGCTTGGTATCAGGAACACCAGGAGGCTCAGGGAGCTTTGGATAAATTCATTCTCTACATGGCATCTTTGGCGGATCACCACTTGTGTGTATCCTTTGATGACTTACCTGTCATCAAGGGTATGATCTATGATAGGCAGTGTTTCTTTTGTTGATTGCCAGAGGAGGCTTTTTGATGACAAATACAACGAACAAGACTGCAAGAAATCATCATGTACTTAAGAAAACTATCTTTCTAATGATTCTCTTAATGGGATTTCTCTTCCTACTACAAGGATGCAATGCCCCTCAACCGACAGCCTCTGAACCGGAACGCGTTGAACCGGAACGCCAGGGCAACCCCCTGGCTGTACCAGTATTGCTGGAAGACCAAAACCCTTCCCCTGATGTAACAGAATATGAACTAAACGCTCAGGTGGGTGAAATGACGTTTTTCCCTGGGATGACCACCACCACCCTGGGTTACAACGGTAACTATTTGGGCCCTGTATTGAAAATGCGGCGGGGTGAACAAATCAACGTCACCGTCAACAACCAACTAAGTGAAGCAACAACGGTGCATTGGCATGGTTTGGATCTACCCGGCGAAGCCGATGGCGGGCCTCACCAGCCCATACAGCCGGGAGAATCATGGCAGCCCAGTTTTGTGGTGGACCAGCCCGCTGCCACATTGTGGTATCATCCTCATCCCCACCTGGAAACAGCCCCCCAGGTTTACTATGGGTTGGCCGGCCTGGTGTACATTGAAGACGAGGTGTCCGACGCACTGAACATTCCAAAAGATTACGGAGTCAACGACTTTCCCCTTGTGGTGCAAGACAGGAATTTCAGACAGGATGGCGCATTTCTTTACGACCTGGATATGATGGGCCTGGTGCCTGGGGATACGGTGCTGGTCAACGGTACTGTCGATCCCTACCTGGAAGTGAACCGGGAAAAGGTGAGACTGCGGCTGTTAAACGGATCAAATTTTGAAACCTTCAGGTTCCGCCTTGACAACGGCCAGGATTTTCACCAAATTGCCTCTGACGGCGGCTTTCTGGAGAGCCCCGTTGTCCGGGACAGCCTCTTTATGGCACCTGGTGAGCGAGTGGAAGTGATTGTTGATTTTTCTGAAGTGAGAACAAATACGGTGGATCTAATGGCGGGAGACTATGAAATCCTGAGGTTTTATGTAATGGACGAGGCCGGCCTAGACACGGAAATCCCGGAAACCCTCACCACCATTCCGGATATTCCTCTGGGGGAAACCCCCACCACCAGGGTGTTTGTACTGGAAAACATGGGGATTCGAGGGACCATTAATGGAAAAACCTTTCACATGGACCGGATCGATGAAGAAGTACCCCTTAATGAAACGGAACTGTGGGTGGTGAGAAGCCGGGGAGGCATGATGATGATGCAATCTGATGGTCATCCCTTCCATGTTCATGGTACACAGTTTCAGGTTGCTTCCAGGAACGGAACCCCTCCACCGCCAGAAGAAAGGGGTTACAAAGACACTATTTTTGTCAATGCCGGCGAAGAAGTGGTGATCAAGGTGCGCTTTAAGCACGAAGGCTTGTATATGTACCATTGTCATATGCTGGAACATGAAGATTTTGGCATGATGGGACAGTTTTTGGTCTCGCCGTAGCTGGTTTTCATAATAAAGCCTGATCAAACCTGGCATGACTATTGCATTATATAATGGTAACGTTATTCGCATGGAAACCCAGGGAGGTCTTGGCCATGAAAAAGTGGTTTGAATCATTTCTCAGAAAAATTGAAGACGCCAACAAGAAAAACTTTGGCTCTGAGCGCATGGATTGCTGCGATTTGAACAGTAAGAAGCAATCTTCCACGGCACAAAGCACAGAAAAAAAGCAACAGGCTTCTTCCTAGCCTGTTGTTTTTTTTCCTGCATAAAATATTTCCAAGGTTTCAGATTTTGACTCTTGATCTGTAGGATATGCTACACTTGTAGAAAAAAGGGTATGCTATACCACACACGACCTGACGGCGACACACGAAAAATCCTTCAACTCTGTTCCCAACCTGTTACCCAATAAGTGATTAACCTCATGAAATGAGTGTTTACCATGACAAACAAAGACAAATGGAACCTGACCCTGGTCTTGCTGCTGATTTTAGGCATCACCGGGCTTCACTACAGCAC
>JAWSUV010000083.1:0-2885 GCA_033549305.1 Bacillota bacterium
CGGGCCGGATTCCCACCGGCTAAACATGTGAAACCGAACTGGCGCACTCCTCCGTCGTCATTGTTTTAATACCTCGTACTTCAAAGTTATCTTTTTATCGCTATATATTATATATTTCTATCTATATATTATATATACCTCTCTTTTTATGATGTAAATATATCACATTCTCCATGAATGTCAAGGGAAAATGTGATCTATTCGTAATTTTTTTCATCACTTCTTCATCACCCTGGCATTTTACAGTGCTGCATGAAATAATGGTGTTTCACCTAAGACATCTCCATACCGTAATTTCTTTGCAGCCACTCCTGTAAGCGTTCTTTCAGCTCAGGATGAAGGGGCTTACCCATATCCGCCCGGTATTCTTTAATGATGCTCAGTAAGGAAGCCTTTTCGCTGTTTTCCTTCAGGAGGTGATTCATCTCCTCGATCACATAGGCTTCTGCCGGGCCCTTCACATAATGACCTAGATCAAGGGCTTTTTCCGGTGTCACCTGCACGTCCGTGGATCCGTTGATGGCAAGGGCGGGGCAGGTCACTTTTGCCAGGTCTTCGAACACATTGTATAGAAGATGCTCACGGTACCACTTGGCGTTCATTTTCTGGAGCTGGTAGCGGATCACCGGCTTTTCCGTGGCGAGGATCTTTTCATTCAACTTCTCCGCCTGCTGTTCCACCTTGTCATAAGCCTTGGTGAGGCGGATGAGGGCTCCTTTAAGGCCCTTCATTTCCATCATCTCCTGGCGAGCCAGGGCCCGCTGTCGTTTTAAGGCATCGTTGACGGACTCCGCTCCTCCTGCCAGAAAAATGAGGCCCTCCACGGGACGCCGGGCATTGGCGGCGGCAATGAGGGTGCACCCTTCGCTGTGACCCAGGAGAATCACCCGGTCCACATTGGGGTGTTCTTCCAGGTAGGCTGTCAGGGAGAGCATGTCTTCCACCAGGTCGTGCATGCCTGTGGAGATAAATTCGCCGCCGCTCTTCCCTGTTCCCCGCTTATCTGCCCGCAGGGTGACACACCCTTGTTCACCCAGAAACACGGCCAAATCACGGTACATGTTGGTATTGAGCTTTGCTTTTTTAATGTTTCCGTCCCGGTCTCCGTCGCCTGAACCGGCCACAATCACCACGGCGGGAAAAGGGCCTTCGCCTTTCGGTATGCCAAGGGTGGCAGCCAGTGGGTATTGACCTTGCACCATTATTTCTTCTTCTCGGTAGTTCATTTTCTCATTTCTCCTTTTTCTCGGTGTTTTCGGTTCTTTCAGTTATCTCGGTTTTCTCGGTTTTCTCGGTGGAAGGGATCACCACATTGGCGATGGTTCTCAGCCGCCGGTTCTCCCCGGGTTCATTTTTCATTGCTGCCATCAGTTTTTCTCCGATGTCCTTCATTAAGGCCGTGAATTCTTCGTCGCTGAGGTACACACTGCACTGCCTGAAGCTGACACCGTCTTCCCTGAGGTTGATGTTTTCTTTTTGCAGGTAGGCCTCATATTCCCCCACCAAGCCCATGACAAAGCTGAAAAAATAGTTGAAGTGGTCTTCCCGGGAGGCTTCCTCCACTTCCTTTGTGGTGGCGCTTTCCAACGTGGCGGACAGGGAAAAGACTTTCTCCAGGGTGCCCCGGACCCTGTTTTCACTGACCACGGTGATCACCTCTTCTTTCAGCAGGGCGTTGATGTGGCGGTAGAGGCTTGCCTGGGGGATGTCCTGCAGCTTCTCTGCGATCTCACCGGCTGTCATCTCTTTTCCCTCCAACAATGCCTGGATGATTCTCATCCGGATGGGGTGAAGCATGGCTTTGATTTTTGATTTCATGGTTTCACTTCCCTTGTCATTAATACACTGTCAAGTATGGCTGAAATCCGGTCCGTGTTGTTTGCATAAATAAAGTGGTTGCTTTCAAGTATTTCATATTCAACGTGTTCGCCAATTCGTTCAAGATGGTCGTACTGGTATTGCTGGGGTGTCGTTTTAAGCTGCTTGTTTGGGGTTTCATAGGTATCTTTGGAAATCACTTTGAAATAGGGGACGGATCCAGGGAAGGGCAGGTCCATGGTGTCTTTTATATATTCGGGTGTACTTGCGATTTGCTCCAAGACATTCTCGTTCAAGGTGAACCCGCCAAAGATCACCATGTCACTGATCTCTTTTTCCGTGTAACCCTTTTCAAGCAGCTGCTGCTTGTTGATGATCATTTAGGCCAGCACTGATGAGGTACCACTTGATTGCTGTAGCTTTGCAATGGGATGGCCATGTCTTGTTTTTATATTATCATTCCTAATAATGATAATATAATCAATTATGTTATTTGTCAATGCTCTTTGTAAACTTTTTCACAAAAAGATGCCTTGAATAACAAAGCATCTGTTGGCTGAAGTGGTTCTAATTTCATCTGTCCAAGGTTCATAAAATGACATTGACCAAAGTGGTCAATCAGTTGTATAATGAAATTGACCACCTCGGTCAATTGAATAAACCGTGAACATGGAGGCTGATGATCGTTGTGGATAAATTTTATGGTATCGATACAGAAAAACAGGAACGCATTATTAATGCGGCCTTAAAAGAGTTTGCCCGCAGTGGTTATGAAAAAGCTTCCACCAACGAGATTGTCAGGGAGGCGGATATTTCGAAAGGATCTCTTTTCCATTATTTTAACAGCAAAAAGGAACTGTATTTGTTCCTGCTGGATTATGCGGCGACGGTGATTGAGAAGATTTATGAGGAAGTGGATTGGAATGAGACGGATCTGTTTGAAAGGATGAAGCAGTTGGGCGTTGTGAAGTTTAAAGTGTACAAGCAGCACCCCCATGCTTTTGATTTTTTGAACGCTGCTTCGAAGGAAACCTCCAGTGAAGTGAAAGCTGACATTGAAAAAATGA
>JAWSUV010000083.1:2895-11935 GCA_033549305.1 Bacillota bacterium
GGAAAAAAGCCTTGCTAACATTGATTTAACGAAATTTCGTAAAGACATGGATTTGGAAAAAATGATGAACATCATTTCGTTGACCATCCTTGGGTTGGCCGAACAGCAGCGAAAAAAAGTAACCGCTTTTGAAGAGGTGGCACTTGAAGATTTGGATGTGTTTGATGACTATTTCAGTTTGTTGAAAAAGTGTTTCTATCGCGAGGAGGAACAATAATATGTTTATCAACGTTTCCAACGTAACGAAAAGTTATCGGACGGGTGAGGTGGTAACGGAGGTGTTGCGGGGCCTGGACATGGACCTGGACAAAGGAAAAATTGGTGTGATTTTAGGGCCTTCCGGATCCGGCAAGTCTACTTTGATGAACTTGATCGGTGGGGTGGACCGGGCGGACAGCGGCAACGTGCTGGTGGATGGGACGGACGTGACCGGCCTGAGTGACGAGGCGTTGACGGAATACCGACGCTTACACATTGGCTTTGTTTTCCAGTTTTACAACCTTGTGCCCAACCTGACTGTGGCAGAAAACATTGAGGTTTGCGCCAACATCAGTCACAATCCTCTGGTGATTGATGAGGTGATGGAAGCGGTGGGCATGATTGACAAAAAACATCGATTTCCCCGGGAGTTGAGTGGTGGTGAGCAGCAGCGTGTATCCATCGCACGGGCCATCGTGAAAAACCCAAAGCTTCTGTTGTGTGATGAGCCCACAGGTGCCATTGATTATGAGACATCCCGCAGCATTCTTGCCCTTATACAGCGCATTAATGCTGATTTCGGCACCACGATCTTGATGATCACCCATAACGCCGCCATCGCTGGTATGGCGGACCAGGTGTATACCCTCAGAAGCGGCCTGGTGGTGGAACAGTTTCACAACGAAGTGATTGTTCCGGCGGAAAGGATTGAGTGGTAATGGCACTGAACAGGCGAATTCCCAGATTGCTGAAGGAAAACAAGCTGCGCTATGTGGGCATTTTTCTGCTGATCATGCTTGGAAGCTATTCCTTTGTGCTGGCCATCGGCATTTCACAAAACCTGGCCTCCCTGGTCAACACCTTTACTGAAGCACATTTGCAGGAGGACCTTTCCTTTCGAACCGATGGGCCTATACCCGATGTTTCCGTACTGGAAACTGAAGCCAATGCCGTCATTGAAGACTACGCCAGTCTGGACGTTGCCCTGTCGGATTCGCTGACACTGCGAATGATGAGTGAACTGGAGAGGGTGAACACCCCTGCCATTGTGCAAGGGATGGAGCTTTCCGGCCCTGGAGACATACTGCTGGACCCTGCCTTTGCCAACGCCAATGGTTACGCCCTGGGGAGCCAGATTGAGACGGCGGGCATCCCTTTCAACGTGGTGGGTTATGTGTCTTTGCCCCATTACATTTACCCCCTGAAGAATGTGTATGATATCCTCTATTCCCCCAATGAGTTTGGTGTGGGGGTCATTTCCCGGGAGGCTTTTGACCTTTTGGGTGAGGCCGACCGTGTGTATGCGGTCCGTTTTAATGACCGCAGCCAGAGCCTGAACCGGCAGGCGGTGGAATTACGTGAACGGTTAACGGAACAAGGGGTCATTGTGTCTGACTGGATAGACATTATGTCCAATAAACGGGCCAGAATGGTGTGGGCTTCCATCACCGGCATGAAAACCATGAGCATACCCTTGCCGGTGGCCATGTTTTTGTTGTCCTGTTTCATTATCGGAATTATGTTCTGGCGCATGATCCGCTCAGAATCAGTGATCATTGGCACACTGTACGCCCAGGGCTACAGGCGAAGGGAGTTGACACGCCATTACATGGCCATCCCCCTGCTACTGGCCATTGCCGGTGGATTGGCCGGAGCTGTGCTGGCCCTTCCTTCCATCAAACCCTCGGTGTTGGCCATGGTGGCCTACTACAATGTGCCTGTTGTTTCCATTGAGCGAAGCCTCCTTAATGCCATCATTGCCGTATTGACCCCAGTGGTGTTTTTAGGCCTCAGCAGCTACCTGGTGATTCAGAAGGAACTAAAGCGACCGCCGGCGGAACTGATGAAAGGCGATGAGCAAAAAACCAAGGTGAATGCCCTGGAACGAAGGTTTAAGTTGGAAAGGTTGCCCTTCAGCACAAAGTTTAAGCTCCGAGAGCAGTTTAGAAGTATTTCCCGGCTGCTGTTCCTGCTTCTGGGTGTGATGAGTGCTTCTGTACTCATGGTGCTTGGCTTCACCATTATGAGTTCCTTTAGCCATGTGTTCAGCAGCGACACGTCGGACATCTACCGGTTTGAATACGAATACGCCTTTCGGACCCTTCAGTACGGTGAAGCTCCAGGCGACGCAGAAGTCTTTTCCGGCGAAAGGTTTTACCTTGAAGACAATGAAGGGGTTGAGATCTGGGTCACGGGCATCCCACCTGATGCAAATTTGATCAGGTTACAGGATGATCAGGGCAATGCCCTTCCCAATGACCAGGTAAACATCACAAAGCCCTTGGCCAACCGGCTGCGGATCAAGGCGGGTGACAGTGTCAGCTTCATTAGCAAGGAAAGTGGCAAGCCTGCTGTTTTTCACATCGACGCTGTGGCAGACACAGCGGTGGAGCAGTTTATCTTCATGCCCATCCACACCTTTAACCAACAGCTGGGCTACCCTGAAAACAGCTATATGGGGCTTTTTAGTACCACAGCGCTGGAGATTCCCGACGAAGAGCTGATGGGCACAAAGGCGCTGAGTGAGGTCCCCAGCGCCATGGAAGAATTTTTCGGTATGATGGTG
Source organism: Bacillota bacterium (assembly GCA_033549305.1). Lineage (GTDB taxonomy): Bacteria > Bacillota > Clostridia > Peptostreptococcales > Tindalliaceae > Anoxynatronum. The sequence goes on from JAWSUV010000083.1 coordinate 5,660, forward strand.
TTGACAGTGGTGGGAATGACTTTGTTTGCCAGTGTTGTTGCAGTGATCATTCTCTACCTGGTGACATCGTTGATGATTGAGGAAAACAGGGTCACCATTTCCCTGTTCAAGGTCTTTGGCTACCGACGCCGGGAAATTCGGTCCCTGGTATTAAACAGCTCGACCCTGGTGGTGGTGGCGGGTTTCTTACTCAGCATTCCCCTTGCCATGGCCTCCATGGGTGCCATCTATGGCTACCTGGGCAGCATGATTAATCTGGTGCTGCCCACGGTGGTGAATCCCTGGTATGTGGCCCTCTGCTTTGTTGTGATCATGATGACTTATGAACTTAGCAAGTGGTTATGTGCCAAGAAACTGGACGCCGTATCCATGAGCGAAGCGCTGAAACAAGGCACGGAATAAAATTGGCGGGTGGCTGACATATTCTGACGATTGCAGTTCTATCTTACTGTTTGTACATGATTATCATGCCCGTCGTACAATCATTATGACATTCCAGCAGAGCTGACCCATTCTGCCAGACGCCTAACTGCACATTGGTTATTGGGTATGAATTTAATGGGTATGCTTAACAATGCCCCACAAGAATCTTCCAGTGAAGTGAAAGCTTATATTAAAAAGTGAGCGGAGGTCGCCATGAAAAAGAAATTAGTGATCGCATTGGTTGTTTTTACAGCTGTCGCAGCGGGAATCTTTTATCTTTTAACAGCTGGCAACATTGGTACAAGGTATAACACTGCCCAGGTGGAGAAGGGTGAAGTGGGGAGGTTTGTCCAGGATACTGGAAGGATCAGCTCGAGAAACATCAGAAAATACTACGGAAACAGCTCAAACAAGGTTGAATTTCTGCATGTCCAGCTGGGTGACCCGGTGAAAAGCGGACAGCTTTTGATTGAGTTTGAAGATCAACTGGACCTGGAAATCCGGAAGGTTAAGAAGCAGATTGAAGCCCTGGAGGCTGCCTATTCAGAAGCCACCTCAGGAACGGATATTGAGAAGATAAACAACGCAAAAATTGAAATGGCAAGCATCAATGAAAACATAGAGCAGGCAACAAGAAATGTGGAGCGGATCCAGGCGCTCTACCATAACGGAGGGGTATCCCTGACAGAGCTGGAGCAGGCGCAGCACAGTCTGTCACAGCTGCAAAGCAGCCTTGCAACGGCACAGAACAACTACACCTTATTGATAAAGGGCGTTTCGGGGAGTACACGAAAAAGGTATGAGGCTGAAATTGACGTGCTACGGCTCTCCCTGGCTTCACTGGAAGAGCGTAGGGAAGATTCAAAGATATACTCTGACATTGAGGGCATCGTGACAGAGGTGAACACCTTTGTTGGTGATATTCCTGCCGCAGGAACCATGATGCTTGAGGTGCAGGACCCGTCAGCCAAGGTGGTGCTGGTGGATTTCATGGTGGCGGATGCCCTGCTTGTCAAACCTGGCATGAGGGCTTTCATCGTGGACCAGAAGCTTGGCGTGGAGATGGATGATCTGGAGGTCAGCAGGGTCTACCCCAAGGCCTTCATCACCCTGTCAGCCCTTGGGGTGGAGGAGAATCGACAGACGGTGGAGATTGGTCTTCCGGAAAGCGCCGGGCACCTGTCTTATGGGCTTGAGCTTAGCACCAGAGTGGTTGTGGATGAGGCCGTGGAAGCCTTGTTCATTCCAAAGACGGCGGTTTACAGGCGAAATGGCATCAGTTATGTTGAGGTGCTGGAGCAGGGGTCGCCTGTAGAACGTCAAATCCAAACGGGTATCGAGGATGACCGCCACATCGAGGTGACCGAAGGCTTGTCTGAAGGGGAATCGGTCATTCTGAAATTCACGGAAGATTAAGGTTTACATGAAGAATAAGGCTTACTTTGTGATGAAAGAAGGGATCGCATGATTAAGGTCAGGCACCTTTTCCACTCATACAGCAACGATGAGAGATATGCAGTCAACGATATTAGCTTCCAGGTGGAAAACGGAGAAATATTCGGCTTCCTGGGTCCCTCTGGAGCGGGTAAATCAACCACCCAGAACATCCTTGTGGGTCTTTTGCAGCTGCAAAAGGGAGAGGTTGAGGTCGCTGGATATGACGTAAAGCAAATCAAGAACAAGATGTTCAACAAGATCGGCATGTCCTTTGAACAATCCAATGTCTACAGCAAGATGTCCGGTCTGGAGAACCTTGAATTCTACGGGAAGCTTTTTGATGTGGAAACCAGGGATCCCATGGACCTGATCCGAATGGTGGGGCTGGATGGCAAGGAGAAAATCAAGGCAGGCGAATATTCCAAGGGGATGAAGCACCGGCTGACCTTTGCCAGGTCCATGATCAACAATCCTGACATGTGGTTTCTGGATGAGCCCACCACTGGACTGGACCCGGCCATTGCCTCGAATATAAAGGACATCATAAAGGAGGAAAACCAGAAGGGTGTCACGGTTTTTCTCACCACCCACAACATGTACATCGCCGATGAGCTGTGTAACAGGGTGGCCTTTATTGTGGACGGAAAGATCCGACTCATCGATTCACCAAAGCAGCTTAAGCTCAGGTACGGTGAAAAACTGGTAGAGGTGGAATATTACCGGGACGGTGAGCTTCGAAAGGAACGCTACTCCACGGTGGTGGAAGAGGAGAAAAACAAGCTGATTGAAGTGATTAAGGGTAACGATATCCAGACCATGCATACGAAGGAAGCCACCCTTGAGGAGATCTTCATCAAGGTAACAGGGAGGGGCCTGGTCTAAATGAAGCTGTGGTACAGTTTTATCAAGGAGATGAAACTTTCGTCAAAAAGCTGGTATTTCTATATTGAGCTGGGAATGGCCGTTGTCCTGCTCCTGGTACTGCTTTTTGTGGTGCCTGAGAATTTTGACAGCAAAGGGAAAGAATACCTCTACCTGGATCTTCCACAGGTGGTCAAAGACCGATTAAGGGAGGACCTTCTTGAAGAGGATCTGGACGGGGTTTCTCAACTGGTGGACGTAGAGGCCAACAACACCCTGTACCTGGCTGAGCTTTTTGAAACGGAGGAATCTGAGATATACCTGCTGGACAGCCTGGAAGCTCTCAACGCTTTTTCAAATTCAGAGAGGGTTCCCACAGTGCACGTTTGGGTAAACCAGGACAATCAAATTGTTCAAACCTATTACCTTCAGGGTTATGAGACCCAGAAGCTGAGAAATCTTCTCCTTGTTTTTCAGAACCGAAAGGCAGGCATGGATGTCATCGAGGAATATGCTGACAAGATTGTCGTACGTTCCCTGTACCAGGAGGCGGCGCCCTTAAGCGACCGAGAGAACATCATACCGGTGTTTCTCACCTTTAACGGCAGCCTGATGAGTCTGTTCATCATTGCGGCCTATATTTTCCTGGATAAGGACGAGGGCATCATCAAGGCCTATGCCGTAACGGCATCCTCGGTATGGCACTATCTGTTAAGCAAGATTGGTGTGATCATCATCACATCCATCGTCACAACACTGATTGTGACAGTGCCCATCATGGGTCTTCAACCAAACTATCCTTCCATGCTGCTGTTTCTTGTCACCTCTGGATTTTTTGCAGCCTCCCTTGGTCTTTTTTTGACCAGCTACTATAAGGATATTGCTCAGGCTTTCGGCGCCCTGTACATTGTCATCGTGATTATGATCATGCCAAACATCTCCTACTTCACGCCAAGCTGGGACCCTGACTGGGTCAAGATCATCCCAAGCTACGTGATGCTCCAGAGCTTCAAGGAAATCATCTCTGTCAATGGCAACATGTCCTATGTCATGCTGGCATCCCTGGGGTTTGCGGTTTTGGGCATGGATTTTTTCATGCTGGCAAATGACAGATTCAAAAAGACCCTTACCCTGTAAAGGAGGTGTTATCGATGATCAGGAAAATACTGACACTCTTTCAAAGGGACCTGAAGACCAGTGTCCGGAATTTTATCACACTGTATATATTGGTTGTGCCTGTGATGTTTGCCATTATGATCAATGTCTTCTCCCCTGGGATCAATGACACCACCGTTGAGATTGTCCTTCTGGAAGGGGAGAACCCACAGCAGGAGAAATACTTCAGCCAATTCGCAAAGGTGGAGGTGCTCCAGACCATTGAGGACATTGAGGAGCGGGTTATCAAGAGGGACAATATCGTAGCCGTGCTTCCAGACGCTGGGGATGAATACTTTATCCTGAGACAGGGGAATGAGCCGGAATATGTCATTGATTACGTGAGGTATCTCACCACCTTTGACCATTATGACATTGGCATCCAGGACTCCACCGCCGAGATCGTTGACTATGGCAGGGACATCCCCCCATTAAAGAAGCTGATGGTCAATGTTGCCATCATTTTTACATCGATCATGGGAGGGATGATCATTGCCATCAACATCGTTGAGGAAAAGGTGGACAATACCATCAGCGCCATCAATCTCTCGCCGGTTTCAAGGCTTGGGTTCATTGCGGGAAAAAGCATGATCGGGGTGTTTGTTCCCATTGTCGGTTCTTTTATTCTTCTCTTTTTTACAGGTTTCAGGGACATCAACTATTTCCATGCATTGCTGATGGTGGCCACAACCTGTCTCATCAGCCTGACGGTTGGCTTCGTAGAAGGGGTGAACAATGACGATGTGATGACTGCGGCGGGCAACATGAAGCTGTTGTTCCTGCCTCTCTTTGGGAGCATTGCAGGTGCGGAGCTGCTGGCGGACAAATGGCAGCCGCTCTTCTATTGGGTACCCTTCTATTGGGCCTTTAAAGGCAACAATCTGGTGCTTTCAAACAGCGGCTCCTGGCTTGAAATCGTGAGATACTCAGGGATTGTGTTGGTCATCAGTTTAGTGGTCTTTGCAGTATTGGCGCCACGCATTCGAAAAGGACTTGAGTAATTAGTCGAAGATAATTGTGTTGGTGAATGGAAAAGGGAGGTCTTCATATGAGTCTATGGGGTATAGTAGCGATTGTGTATGCAGCAGCGGTGGTTGTGATTGCCGTGGTCAAGCCTGAAAAGATCTGGAACATGAAAAAAATCGAGTTGTTCAAAAAGGTGCTCGGCGACAGGGGAACGGAGATCTTCTTCTATGTGTGGGCGCTGATCTTTCTGGTTTTGGGGGTCTGGCTGATAGCAAGATCACTATAGACGTAGTGGCATTTTCAACGCCTACGATTTCGGGGAGGCCGTCAGAAAAGATGATGCGGGGAGGTGTCAGCTTCCAGTAGGTTTATAGTCCTTCTTCATGCTGGATCAGGGTTGTGTCCACCTGTCTCGCGGCCACGGCTTGCCTGAATTCGTCATCAGATAATGGGAGAATGAAGGGATTCACGATGATCACACCTTTCCGAATGTGGAAGTTTTTCTCTTATTCCATTCATACATCCGGCAGCTTCTATTGTCACTGACAGAAAAAACCCTTTCAGGGTTTGCGGCAAGGCTTGTGCAGTCCTGAAAGGGCAGTTGATAACTTATTGGCAGTAAATCTGCAGGGCGTCTCGCAGAAATTCGGCGCAGCCTTCTGCGATGTCATCGTAATACTTTTTGAACCGGGGGTCATCCACGTAGGTTTGGGCCAACCCAAGGTGTGCTTCCTTTGCGTAATGGTTCCAATAATGCCCCAGCCACTCTTTGTGCAAGGCGCATACCTACCCCTGATCGACCGTTGAATCATTGAAGTGATCCCCGACTTGTATTGCGGGAAAACAGGGTATCGAGAATTAAGAGATGCGCAGGGTCGGAGGTCACGGAACTTTTCACTTTTGATCAGCTGTCTCCAGTCTCTCTTCGCGTTTTTCCACTGGCTGCGTTTTTGAAAAGAGATCACGGCCGCTCACCTGCCGGAACACCATCAGCAGCATAAACACCATGCCCACATATCCCGAGGAGGGCAAAACAAGATTGACCAAACGTTGAAATGGCATGTAGGATGCGAAAAAAGCAACGACCGTAAGCACTACTGCGAGCACACGAAAGGATGGGCTGTTGTCTTTCGTAAAGCGAACGCTAAGCGAACGCTGACCGACCACAGCAGCGGAGCAGTGGTGGAAAAAATACCGGCCAGCAGGATAAAGGAAAACAGGGGGGCCACGGCCGGTATGCCCAGCTGGCCCGCAATGTGGAGCATGGGCACGTCGCTGAAGGCAATCTCCTCAATATAGGCCAGCTCAACGAACAGTACGATGAGAATGCCGGACAGCCAGAAGTTTCCGGAGGCCTGTACCATCTCCGTGTTTTCAACAAAGGCCTGGGCGGCTGAAAGATTTCCCCCGTTTTTCCAGAGCCCCAGCACGGCC
>JAWSUV010000084.1:0-11928 GCA_033549305.1 Bacillota bacterium
CCGGCCATGAACCGGACGATCCCGGTCCCTTCTTTGCTGCCTGAGCCATATACATGCGGGAATGCTGATCCTTGCCGGTTAACACATCTGCAGCGGCTACAGTCTGGAGGTACACCGGTTCACAGGGATTTATGATGGGCAGATCCAGTCCGGCAGCCAGAGCCATGGCAAGGAATACAGCATTTAACGGCTTTCGCTCCGGAAGCCCGTGGGATATGTTGCTGACCCCCAGAATGGTTTTTACTCCCAGTTCCGACTGGATCAACTTGATGGCGCGCAGCGTTTCCATTACCAGCTCCTGCTGGGCACCGGCTGTAAGCGTTAAGGGGTCGATGAGAATATCTTCGCGACGCATTCCGCGGGCAATCGCTGTCTCTACCATGCGGCGCGCTATGGCCAGGCGTCCTTCAGCCCGTTCCGGGATTCCTTTTCCATCGAGTGTCAGGCAAAGAAGAGCGGCGCCATAAGTGACTGCCAGGTCCGTCATTTGCTCCAACAGTTCCTGATCACCATTGGCTGAATTAATAAGCGCTTTTCCGCGGATTACCTGTAATCCTGCCTCCATGACACCCGGATCCGTCGCATCAATGGCCAGTGGGATGGGTACTGCCTGCTGCACTTTCTCCAAAATCTCAGGCATCACGATCAGTTGATCAATCCCCGGGACACCGGCATTCACATCGATCACTGACGCACCAGCCTCAAACTGGCGCACGGCTTCCTTCACAATGGGGTTGTGTTCACCTGTCAGATAGGCTTCCCGAATGGTCTTCCGGGCTGTGGGGTTGATGTTTTCACCGATAACCGGCGTCGGAAAACTGGCACCCAGGTAGACTGTCTGCCGGGTGCCGGCCAACTTGGTGAACCCAACCGGCGGCACCGGCGGTGGAGAAAGTGGAGCAATCGCCTGCGCGAAGGCAGCGAGATGTGCCGGAGTGGTACCACAGCATCCGCCAATAATACCGGCTCCTGCTTTTACCATTTCCGAGACATAGGCGGACATTTCATCTGCTTCCATGTCATAAACAGTTTCACCACTGCGCAGCACCGGCAATCCCGCATTGGCCTGGGCCAAAATGGGCAGATTCGTCACACGGCGCATCCGCCGGATGATGTCCACCATAACTTCCGGTCCAACCCCGCAGTTAGCTCCTAATGCAGACACACCCATGGCTTCCAGTACTGTTGCAACCTGTTCAGGATCTGATCCTGTGAGGGTGCGGCCTTTCGAATCAAAGGTCATGGTGCAGATGATCGCTTTGTCAGTTGCCTCTCTGGCACCGATAATGGCAGCCCGTGCCTCCTGAATATCAGACATGGTTTCAATGATGATCACATCGCAGCCGGCTTCGTCCAATGCTGCCGCCTGTTCATGAAAACAGGATGCCGCTTCCATCAAGGTGAGTGGTCCCAATGGGGCCATGAGTTTTCCCGTAGGTCCTAACCCGCCGGCAACAATCCGGCTATCTCCTGCAGCCCGCCTGGCAATCCGAACTGCAGCCATGTTAATGGCAGCCGTTTCGTCCTGCAGCCCGTGGGCGCTCAGCTTTATCGGGTTCGCTCCAAAAGTATTCGTCTGGATCATGATGCTGCCGGCTGCCACGTAAGCCTCATGTACTGATAACACAATCTCACGATGACTCAGGTTGAGGGCTTCCGGACACTGGACATCTGCCAGCGCCTCGCTGAGCATGGTGCCCATGGCACCGTCACCCAGCAAGATATTTTCTTTAAGTCTTGAAATAAATGAGTCCTGTGTCATTTACATCAACTCCCCTGCTTCAGCTGATCCGGGTTGAGGCAGTGAAGGGATTCAGGTACAAAAAGACCGTCTTTCCGCACCAGCACATCATCAAAGTACATCTCTCCTCCGCCATAAACTGCCGTCTGGATGCATACCAGGTCCCAGTGAACCGAAGACCGGTTGCCATTATCCGCTTCCCCGTATGCATTTCCAGGTGTAAAATGAAAGCTACCCATAATCTTTTCATCAAAAAGCGTATCCTTCATCGGGTTAAGAATATACGGATTGACACCAATGGCAAATTCGCCGATATAACGTGCCCCCTCATCCGTATCAAGGATCTCATTCATTTTATCTGCATCATTGCATGAAATGGTTACAATCCTGCCCGCCTCAAAGGTCAGTTGGATCTTTTCATACACGAAGCCCTGATAAAGAGAAGGCGTATTGTAGGTCAGCGTTCCATTGACAGAGTCTTTCACAGGAGCCGTATAGACTTCGCCATCCGGAATATTGCGTTTGCCGGAACACTTGACGACGTCAATGTCCCTGATGGAGAACATAAGGTCAGTTCCCGGTCCTGTAATCCGAACCTGGTCCGTTTTTTCCAGCCATTCCACCAGGCTGTCCATTGCCTGATCCATTTGGGCATAATCCAGATTACATACGTTAAAATAGAACTCCTCAAAGGCCTCGGTACTCATGGCGGCCGACTGAGCCATGGCTTCATTCGGATACCGCATCACGACCCACTTGGTGTTGCCCACCCGTTCTTGGATATGCACCGGTCCTATAAAGTGTTCCGAGTACAGCTTGTTTTTTTCGGTGGGTACATCAGCCAACTCATTGACGTTATTGCCAGCCCGGATGCCGATGTAAGCGTCCATCTCTTTCATCCGTTTCAGTTCAATAGCTGCTGCCAGCTTGATTTGTTCTTCCGAAGCTTCCATGAGCCACTGCCGTATGAAGCGGGGCTCTTTCACTGATACAAAGGGCATGCCTTTTGCTGCATATGCTTCTTTTATCAGCGCTTCCACCAGTGGTGTTTCCAGGCCAATCACTTCAATCAGTACTTTCTCGCCAGGCTGCAGCGAAATAGAGTAATGAATCAGATTTTTGGCCAGCAGATCAATTCGCCGATCCTTCATAGACAGACACTCCTTCTTAAACGATTTCCATTTGTATGTAAAACCTCGCCTTATTCTATCACACATTTCCTTCCATTGACACGCAATGCCTCTTATGCTGTAATAAGAGTGTTCGATTAATCTGCAAAGAGTATGTGCCAGGCGGATGCACTAGGATATGAACCCAGGAGTCTTTATAAGTCTGCCCTGAATGGTCGGTAACATCATCAAAAATGGATGAAGGGCCTGATTTCATTTGTTGGCATGATGATTTCTCCTGTTCAGCTTGTGATGAGCAGATGTTGAAAGACGAGGAGAATGATTGATGAAACGAAGAACAACTGCACCTATAAATGCAATGATTGTCTTTCTGATGGCGGTATTGCTGATGGCAGGCTGCAGTGCCAACGATCCCGGCTGGTCAGAAAAAACCGAACCGGCCCTGGGCACCGTCAGCCAGATCAGGATCCACAGCGATGATCGCTCGAAGGGAGATACAGCAATCCGCGAAGCCTTTCTGCGGGTTCAGGAAATTGAAAACCATCTGTCTTTCTGGGATTCGGACAGTCAAATTGGACGTGTCAATGCGAATGCCGGAAGAGCCTCCATCACCATGACGGACGATGTCCTTTTTATGATCGAAGAGGGCTTGCGTCACTACGACCTGACAGACGGACTGTTTCATATCGGACTCGGCACCCTAACCAGGCTTTGGGGATTAAATTCAACCGAACCCCGGATTCCAGAAACCCAGCAGGTGCAGGCAGCACTGGAGGCGCTGGATCTCCAGCATATCCAAATTGCCGGAAACGATGTTATGATACGTCAAACCGGTACTGCGATTGATCTGGGCGGCATTGCCAAAGGATATGCATTGGATGAGGCAGCCCGGGTCCTGCGAGATCTGGGAATTCACAGCGGCTTTCTTAATTTTGGCGGCGATGTGTACGCTTTGGGAGAGAAACCGGATGGAGAACCATGGTATGTGGGGATCAAGGAACCGATTCCAGGCGCCAATCAGTTGGTGGGCCGTATGGGTGTTGTGAATCTTTCTGTGATGACGTCCGGAGATTATGAGCGATATGTGGTGGATGAAGAAAAGGGTGAGCGGTTACACCACATATTGGATCCTCGTACAGGGCGTCCTGCCGCCAATGAATTGGCGAGTGTGACCATCGTTTCCGATACGTCTCTTCAAGGTGATATCTTCTCCACAGCGGCATTCGTTATGGGTCTGGAGCATGGATACCGCTATGTGTTCGAAACGCCGGATGTAGAAGGTCTGTTTATCACCCGTGATGGTGAAGTGTATCAAACTCCCGGCCTGGAAGGCATCTTTGAACTGATGAATGACAACTATGTCATGACTGAAATGGAAATCGAATTTGATGAGTAAGCACATAAAAACGCCCGAGGGCGTTTTTTATGTGCTTACAATATTTCTACCGAAGCATCAAACTTGTAGATAACATCTTTTCGTTCAAGAATGACCAGGGTGCGTGCTGCCAGTGACGGATCTTTTTTTATTTCCAGCAGCAATTCCTTCGCCGGATTAATGGCCACCGGATACGCCACCGCTTTCAGCATGGATAGGTCGCCTTTGGTATCACCATACGCGTAGCTGCGGTGTAAATCAATCTCATACGTTTCGACCAATTCGTCCAGCGCGGCCGATTTGCTGTGCGCATCCCACATGCGCTTGATCTCACCAGTAAAATTATAGTCACTGTCTACCACATACTCTGTCGCACGGAAATCGTCTGCTCCGAATTTTTCCGCCATGCGTTCCACCAGGTAATCAGGACTGCCGGATATAAAAATCACCCGATGGCCCTGTTCCTTATGCCAGTAAATGCGATCCCGCGTAAAGCGGTACACCCGGTCGCCTTTGGTTTCAATCACCTGATTAACGATGAAATCGATATAATGCCGGTTCTGGCCTTTCATGGAATTGAGATAAATCTCAGCAACCTCCAGCAAATAATCCTCATAGTTTCCCATCCGTTTGTCCCAGTTCTGAAAAGCTTTCTGGGCATGGTTGTACCAGTACTGAGGATCAATAATTTCATAACGGATGAGTCGTTTGAAATGTTCCATCATAAGCGAATCCCTGTGTAGCGTGCCGTCAATATCGAAAAAAGCCGCGATTTGGCTCATGACACCGCCTCCTTAGATTCTTCTTCCCCGAATTTCATCCCTGGCCGCCAGGGCAATGTTGGCCGCATGGTCGGAAATCCGCTCCAGGTTGCTGATGATGTCCAGAAAAATGACACCGGCACTGGGGACGCACTGCTGGGCATTCAGCCGGCCGATATGATTGGCCCGGAATCGTTTTTCCAGGCGGTCCACTTCCTTTTCCTTGCGCAGGACATCATTCACCAGGTTTTCATCCAGTTTCACCATGGCCGTCAGTGCTGTTTCATAGGCTTCTATGGTGATGGTGGAAATTTCCCTTAACTCCTCAAGGGCCAGCTCAGTAAAGGTAAGATTCCCGTCTATCTTAAACTGGGCCAGTTCTGCCAGATTTTCAGCGTGATCACCAACCCGTTCGATATCATTAATGGTATTGAACAATCCATCCACTGTTTCGCGGTTGGACGCCGATATGTTTTGATTGGACAGTTTCACCAGATAACCGGAAATTTCCCGCTCAAGTTCATTGGTGATCCTTTCAACCCGCATGACTTCGTCAATTTTTTTCTGATCCCGGTTAAATATCGCATCCATGGCTGCATGGAGTGTGCTGCCGGCCGCATTGCCCATATGAAGCGTCTCTCTGATGGCTGCCCCCAATGCAATCGCCGGTGTACTGAGGATCCGCTCATCAATGTATTTCAGACCCTGCACTGCATCCGGTGCACCAGGCACCATTTTAGAAGCGATTTTAATGAGCAGCCCGGTGAAAGGCAGTAGGACAAGTGTGGTCGTAACATTAAAAATGGTATGGGCATTGGCTATCTGTCTTGGCACTTCATTAGGACTTAAGTATTTTATCAGGTGATAGGTGGGCTCCCGCAGGAAAAAGATAAAGAGCACAGTTCCAATGACATTAAACAGGAAGTGGAAAGCGGCTGCCCGTTTGGCCGTTTTATTGGCCCCCACGCTGGAGATGATTGCCGTAATCGTTGTGCCCAGATTGATCCCGAAGAGAATGGGCAGCCCCGATTCAATGGGTATCAACCCTTCCATGGCGAGCGCCAGCAGAATACCGGTGGAAGCGGTACTGCTCTGAACCATCACGGTAATGCCAAATCCTGCCAGAATACCCAGGAATGGGTGTTCTGAGAAGCTGACCAGCAGCATTCTAAAATCTTCAAACTCCCGCAGCGGCCGCAGCGCGTCCCCCATCATTTTCATACCAATAAACAGCATGCCAAAACCAATGAAGGCTTCTGCAATCTGCTTCGTCTTGCGGTTTTTTGTGAATAGCCATACACCAACAGCAATCCCGATAATCAGCGGGGCAAACCGGTCAATCTTGAAGGTAATGATCTGTGCCGTGACAGTGGTACCAATATTGGCTCCCATGATCAGACTGGCCGCCTGCGCCAACTGCATCATTCCGGCGTTCACAAAGCCTACCACCATCACAGTGGTGGCACTACTGCTTTGGACCACTGCAGTGACGACAGCCCCCACAATGACACCCATCACACGATTTGCTGTCAGCATACTGATAATACCTTTAAGCTTGTTTCCAGCTACTTTCTGCAGGCCGGTACTCATCACATGCATGCCATAGAGGAACAGTCCCAATCCTCCCAGCACGCCAAAGGCAATATCCATCCTTCATCCTCCCCTGTGTTTGCCATGATCGGTATTCATCTGTTTATTCACCGGATAGACAAATCATTATCATTATACACTGTCCTTTTCATGGAAGCTATGGCTAAACCATGATCAGGACAAATATCATGAGAAAAAAGCGATGCAAAAGAATGGGAAGTGTGATATCCTAATGTCGGATGATAATTCATCACCTGAAATCGATTAAAGGAGGATTCGCATGACACTGAGTACAATTCAAAAAATGATTGCCAGCCAGCTGGGAATCAGTGATCCAGCCAGCATAACGTACGAAACGAATCTATTGGATGACCTGAATGCCGACTCCCTGGATGCAGTTGAAATCATCATGGCCATCGAAGATGAGTTTGGCATTGAAATCCCGGATGACCTGGCCGAATCGCTCAAAACCATTGGCCAAATTGTGGAATATGTTGAGGAGCACAAAACAGCATGAAAAAAGTGCTGAGAGCAGCACTACGTTCAAGACGACCTGATCTTCAGGTCGTTTTTAAGTTGTGTACAAAAATATTCACCTGCTGAACGCTGATTTCTGTCATGGTTTCCACGGCCAGTTTAACCTTTTCCTGCGCCTGTTCCACCAATTGAGGGATGGGAGCTCCGTATAATACTTCCAGTGACAGATTCAAAATTAAATGATCCTCTTCCTTTTCCAGGAGCACCCCGCTTTTGGCAGTGGAATTGCGGCTGAAAAGACGAACAATCCCGCCGGGAAAACCTCCACTGATCTCCGTGATGCCTTCAATTTCATCCACTGCATTCCGGGCGATGGTCATTATAATGTCTTCAGAAATACGAATTTTGCCTTTTTCGCTGTACATTACCAGTGGATCTGTGTTTGTCATGCCGCTGCTCCTTCCTTTGATTGAACGGATTATGCTGCACCCAGTCACAGTGCCAACTTTCCCCCATGATTTCCCATAATGCCAGGACTCGTTGGTAGTCCTCCTCACTGTTCACATTCATGAAGCTGATCAGTTCCGGATCATACGTTTTTATGCTGGTCTCATCCACCGTCCTCACCAGCACCTCATCATAGAATCGGATCACTTTATACTGCTGCTGATCAATGGAGCGGCGCATGTGGGGCAGGCACGTCTTGCGATAAAATGCATGTAACGGCTGAAAATGAGAGCCCGTCATGGGTACTCTGACATCTTCACCGTCGAGGAGTCCAATCATATACTCAATCAATCCTCTGTTCAATAATGGCATATCGCAGGGGACGACAAAAATCGTCTCATTCCGGGCATGCAGTAATCCAGTATAGAGTCCTACCAGAGAACTGCGTGTTGATACCGGCACAGCATCCTGCACGAAATAAACATTTTCCAACATTGGAAATGACTGTGGATGGTGAGTAACCACAATAATTTCATCAAACAGGCAGTCCATAGCTCTGACAATCCATTCGATCATCCGTCTGTCCCCGACAGGCAGCTGAGCTTTACTTCGCCCCATTCGTTTACTGGCACCACCGGCCAGCACCACTCCCGTAATTCTGTGCTTCATTATCCACCAGTCTCCATTTCAGGCTCAACCTCAATACCATCGATCGCCATGTATCATTTCACAATGTCATGGCAGCTCATTATCATTCAATTGCTTTATTGAGGTTATTATACCACAACCCTTCTTCTGATAACAGTCTTAGGGCAGCTCCGGCAGCGAAATGATATACTGCAAAAAGTCCAGGGATGATCCCTGGTGATCGGGGGTAAATGGGGAAGATTCCGCCTGTAGCAGGCAATCTGTAACCAGGTATGTCTGTATCCCCAAGCCGCCTGCTGCCAGATCTTCCCGGGCATCATTGCCCACCATCATTGCCTCGTGTGGCTGAACGTTAAGTTGCTCCAATACTTCCTGATAGAAAGCTGGATTGGGTTTGCAGGCGTGCATCGTTTCAAAGCTGGTAATCAGTTCAAAATCCGTTGGTGACAAACCAGCCCAATGGATTCGCCGTTTAACAGCCCGAATCGGGAACAACGGGTTGGTAGCCACTGCCAGTCGGTATCCTTTCGTCTTTAAACACTTCACCGCATCCACCATGTACTCATTAGATGCTGTCGCGGCCCTGGCTTTTTCAAAACTGGTTTCATAAAATTGATCAAACGCGTTTATGACGCTTTCATGATCAGTTCCCATGTTCTTAAAAAAAGATCGGTAAAACACGGCTTCATTCGTCTCATTGCCCCCCGTATTCTTAAGCATTAATCTTGTGCCTTCCCAAAGTCGTTTTTGAAAATCTGCGGGGTCCATAATTGGAAGGAATGTCTCCGTTAATGATTTCATATAATAGTGCATAAAAAGATCTGTATTCATGGTCAGCAGCGTACCGTCAAGATCAAAAAGAATGGTGTTCATTTTCAGACTCCTTTACATGCGGGATTACTCTCTATTATAGAGAAAGGTGCCTGGTTCTGCAATCAGGGTCAAGAAAGGTCCCGAATCATTCAACGAGACCTGTGTGAAGATATTTCCCGCTCCCGTCGGTTAATCATGGCAGGAACAGGGTATACGGCTGAAAAAGGAGTGATTCATTTGGACCATAATATTCTTATTGGTGGTGCGGCAGGTCAGGGCATGGATACACTGTCCGGTCTTTTTCAGCACAGCCTTCAACGTAACGGGTACCATGTCTTCGTTCATAAGGATTACATGTCCCGTGTCCGTGGCGGACATAATTTTATTCAGATTCGTTTCAGCGACACACCACTGGTCTCACACTGCGATCCCCTTGATCTTATGGTGGCGCTGGATGAGAGAACAATCGAAGAACATCGATCGCGCTTGAAACCGGAAGGTTTCATGCTGGTGGATGAAAAATTGAAGGAAATCGCTCCGGAAGCATTCACTCTTCCCATTGAAGCATCCGCCAAAGAGGCTGGCAATGTCAAGACTGCCACCAGTGTTTTTCTTGGTGTTCTGTTGAAATGGTACGGATTGCCTTTGGAACCCACAGAGGCCATTCTGCTGGAAGCATTCCGTGGCCGGTCTCCAGAAGTGAATCTTAAAGCGTTGCAGGCAGGTGCCGGCCTGACTGAAACCAGGGTATCCCTGCCAGAGGGTAGGCAGAAAGACCATTTGCTTATTGACGGCAACCAGGCCATTGCTCTGGGTGCCATTGCCGCCGGTGTCACTTTTTATTCCGCATACCCCATGACACCATCTACCAGCATTATGAACACGCTGGCTGCCCGGCAGACGGAAGCAGGTTTGGTGGTTGAACAGGCTGAAGATGAAATTGCCGCCATCAACATGGCCATTGGAGCTAATTATGCAGGAATCCGGGCAATGACCGGCACCTCCGGCGGGGGCTTTTCCCTCATGACAGAAGCACTGGGTCTGTCCGGTATCACTGAAACACCTTTAGTGATTGCCAATGTTCAGCGCCCCGGACCCGCTACCGGTTTTCCCACTCGAACGGAACAAAGTGATTTGAGTTTTATTCTAACCGCTTCTCACGGAGAAATTCCACGGATGATTACTGCCCTCAGAAAACCGGAGGAGTGCTTCTACCAGACTGCCCGGGCTTTCAATCTGGCGGAAAAATATCAGCTTCCGGTGATTCTCCTCAGTGACCAGTACCTGGCGGACTATACCGTCACTGTCCCTCCTTTTGACGTGTCACAGGTCACTATTGAACGCCATTTGGTCGACGGTTCAGATTACAATGCCCAAAAACCTTATCAACGCTATGCTCTAACCGAAGACGGTATTTCGCCGCGCCTGATTCCAGGAAAGGCAAAGGGCCAGGTGGTGCTCGCAGACAGCGATGAACATGATGAAGCCGGACATATCACTGAATCAGCAGAAATGCGCATCAGTATGATGAAAAAACGGATGGGCAAACTGGAATTGTTGAGAAAAGAAATCCAGGAGCCCTGGCATCTGGGAGCAGAAAAACCGGAAATCCTGATCCTGGCCTGGGGATCCACGGCCGGTCCTCTGGAAGAAGCCTTAGAACAGCTTAAGACGGAAGAATCGTTTCCCGCCATCGGCGCTCTTGTCTTTGGTGACCTGTGGCCGCTTCCCACCGGAAAACTGACTGCCCTGGCTGCTGATGCTTCTATCCTGATCAATATCGAACAAAACTACACCGGACAGCTGGCAAGGCTGGTACGCCAGGAAACGGGACTCGAGTGCCATAAAAGCTACCTGAAGTATGACGGGCGGCAAATGACACCTGAGAATATTGTGACTGCGCTGAAAAAGGAGGTGCTGTAGATGAAAGATCCCACATATTTTGACTCACCTGATCCTTCTGCCTGGTGCCCTGGCTGTGGTAATCACGCTTTATTAGCGGCATTGAAACAGGCGCTGGCAGAAATGGATAAAGAACCCCATGAAATCCTGATTTGTTCAGGAATCGGCCAGGCCGCCAAAACACCCCATTATGTGAAGGCCAATGGTTTTAATGGGCTTCATGGGCGTGCCATCCCGCCTGCCTTTGGAGCCAAAGTGGCCAACAAAGACCTGACAGTCATTATTAATTCGGGTGACGGTGATACCTACGGGGAGGGTGGCAATCACCTGATTCACAACATGCGCCGCAATCTTGACATTACCCATTTTGTCCATGACAATATGATTTACGGTCTGACCAAAGGACAGGCGTCTCCCACCACACTGCCAGGTCATGTCACCGGCATCCAAACTGAAGGGGTTGTGCTGAATCCGTTAAAACCGCTGGCACTGGCCATAACCATGGGAGCCACCTTTGTGGCGCGCGGCTTTGTTGGTGAAAAGGAGCAGCTGGTTGAACTGATGAAGGCCGCCATGAATCACAAAGGGTATGCACTGTTGGATATCTTTCAGCCCTGCGTGGTCTTCAACAAGGTCAATAACTTCCAGTGGTACAAAGAACATACCTACAGGCTTCCGGATAATTACGATCCATCCAACCGGATGGAAGCACTTAAAAAAGCGTTCGAATGGCAAGATGGCATCCCGCTGGGGATTCTTTATCGGGAGGAAAAATCCACCTACACTGAAGCCATTGAAGTGCTCCGGGAGGGTCCGGCGTTAGTCGACCGAAACCTGAAACCGGAAAGGGTGCTTCCTTTCCTGGACGATTTCAGATAAGCCATTGCGTATCAGCTGATCACCTAAATATACTTGCAAAAAAGCCTGTCGATGCAACATCGACAGGCTTTCTTTTCTGACACTCACATATTCTCCTAGTCCTCCATGATGATCAGCGGATCATGGACGACAAAATCTGCCTCTGTCACCTTTCGGATTTCTTCC
>JAWSUV010000085.1:0-11175 GCA_033549305.1 Bacillota bacterium
CACAGCGCCTACCTGGGCACGCTGGCCTTCATCACCAACATGGCCCGGGAAATGATCGCCCTGGTCACCATCCCTTTGATCGCCAAATACCTGGGGAACCTGGAATGTGTCGCCACCGCCGGTTCCCCCGGCATGACCGTGGCGCTGCCGGTCATCTCCAGCTCCACCAAGGACCCCAACATCACCATCATCGCCTTTATCAGCGGCATGGTGCTGGCCATCCTGGTGCCCGTCGTGGTTCCCTTCATGATGACCCTGGGGTAAGCGTCCAGACGCCTGGCCGCAATCTCCGGAGAAAACCTGCCGCTATTGATCAACTCCGGTATGCTGGTGTATAATAGCCAGAGAAACTGTGTTCAGACGTACCTGAATCGAACAAAGAATGGTCCGCTGAAAGGAACTGCCATACGCTAAGTCATCATGAACCGGTAACCAAATCCCTGAGAGGAGAGACTGCCAATGAACCCCTATGATGCCGCTCACATGCTGGCCAGAGCCCTGAAGGAAAGCCCCGAGTACAGGGAATACAACAACCTGAAGGACAAGGTGCAGCATAACCCGTCCACCAAAAGCATGCTGAAGGATTTTCGGAAAAAACAGTTTGCCATGCAGGCACGCCAGCTTTCCGGCCAGCACGTCACGGAAGACGAAATCCAGAAGCTCCAGAACCTGCAGAACATCCTGCTCCAGAACCCCGTGGTGGGCCCTTTTTTCCATGCCGAATACCGGATTTCCCAGATTATGAACGACGTATATAGAATCCTGGGCGAAGCCGTGGACATGGAAATGAGCGACGAGCTGAAAGAACTCAGCGAAGAGCTGAAAAAGGAAGCCGAGACCCTGAAAAGCGCGGCGAAAGATGATCAGGAAGAAGCACCCGCGGAGAAGGAAGCACCGGCGGAAGAACCGTTGAAAGAAAAGGAAGCACCCGCGGAAGAACAGGTGCAGGAACCGGTGGATGAGAAAGAAGAACCGGCCGCCGAAGAGCCGGCTGAAGAAAACAAGGGAGACGCATCAGCGTGAATCCAATCACCCAGCCGTACGTATCCGATTACCTGGACACCCTGGCCCGGCCGCGCACCGGCATCCTTGCCCGCCTGGAACACGATGCCCTGGAACAGGAAATCCCCATCATCACGCCGGAAGTGGCGTCCCTGATGGAAATCCTCATCCAGACCGCGCAGTGCCGGCAGCTCCTTGAGGTGGGCACAGCCACCGGCTACTCCGCCCTCCTCTTTTGCATGGCCGCCGGTCCTGAAAGCCGCGTCATCACCATCGAGCGGGAGCCGCACCTCATCGACACCGCCCGCCGGAACATCGACGAAGCCGGTCTTTCCGGCCAGATCAAGGTCATGCCCGGTGACGCCCTGGAAGTGCTTCCCTGCCTCACGGAACCCGTGGACCTCATCTTCCTGGACGGCGCCAAGGGCCACTACACCGAGATGCTCGACCACTGCCTCGCCCTGCTGAAGCCCGGCGGCCTGCTGGTCTCCGACAACATCCTCTACAAGGGCATGGTGGCGGCGGACATCTCCGGCGTGAAGCGACGCCAGCGCACCATCGTCCGGCGCATGCGGGCGTACCTGAACACCATCACCACCCACCCCCAGCTGCAAACCAGCCTGCTGCCCGTGGGCGACGGCCTGGCGGTCAGTTTGAAGCTGGAGAATTCCCAGGAATTATCCCTGGAAGATGTGCCCGATCATCAGGAGATTCTCGAGGAGTACAGACAGTTCAGGAATAATCCGGATCAGTACAAAATCTATTCGAGTGTTCAGGAAATGTTTGATGATCTGGATGATGAAACTGAAGAAAATGAGGAACCTCATGAACCAAAATAGAAACGGAAATACAGATGAGCACCCGATCCCGAAAATCGAACTCCTGGCCCCGGCCGGTGACCTGGAGCGGCTCAAAATCGCCGTCACCTACGGCGCCGACGCCGTGTACCTCGGCGGCCAGGTCTTCGGCCTGCGGGCCGCCGCCAAAAACTTCTCCGTGGAGCAGCTGGAAGAAGGCGCGGCCTATGCCCACGAACACGGCGCCAAAGTCTACCTGACCCTGAACATCATTCCCCACGACGACGACCTGGCGGATCTGCCCGCGTACCTGCAGTCCATCCGCCACATCCCGCTGGACGCCTTCATCGTGTCCGACCCGGGCACCTTCGACCTGATCCGGGAGATGATCCCCGGCACCCCCCTCCACATCAGCACCCAGGCCAACACCACCAACACCCGCACCCTCCGGTTCTGGCACCGCCAGGGCGCCAGCCGGGTGGTCCTGGCCCGGGAACTGACCCTGGAGGAGATCAGCCGCATCCACCGGGAAAAACCGGAAGGCCTGGAGCTGGAAGCCTTTGTTCACGGCGCCATGTGCATTTCCTACTCCGGCCGCTGCCTGCTGAGCAGCTACATGATCGGGCGGGACGCCAACCGGGGCGAATGCGCCCACCCCTGCCGCTGGCAGTACCACCTGGTGGAGGAGAAGCGCCCCGGCGAATACATGCCCGTGTACGAGGACGAAACCGGCACCTACATTTTCCACTCCAAGGACCTGTGCCTCATCAACCACATCCCGGCACTGGTGCGGGCCGGCATCACCAGCCTGAAAATCGAAGGCCGGATGAAAACCGTCCACTACGTGGCCACCGTGGTGCGGGCCTACCGGACCGCCATCGACGCCTGCCTGGCGGACCCGGAGCACTGGCAGCCGGACCCGGCCTGGACCGAAGAACTGAACAAGGCCAGCCACCGCCCCTTCACCACCGGCTTTTATTTCGGCCCTCCGGGCCCCGAAGACCACGTATATGAAGACGGCCCCCATCTGCGCACCTACGATTTCATCGCCAAAATCCTCCGGTACGACCCGGCCTCCGGCACCGCCGCCGCCGAGCAGCGGAACCGGTTCTTCGAAGGCGACGAAGTGGAGATCATCGGCCCCCGGCGGGCGCTGCGCCGGTTTACCATCACCAACCTCAAAGACGCCGACGGGCGGCCCATCGACCAGGCCCCCCACCCCCAGCAGACCGTCACCTTTCAGGTGCCCTTTGATGTGGTGCCGGACGAGCTGGTGCGCAGGGAGCGGAAGGATTAATCTACTCGTGAGCAGGCTGCTCATAAGCAGGCTGCTTGTCAGTGGGTTGCTCATGATTTGATACACTGTTTTAGCGCCAAATGCCAAAAATGTTGTTATGATAATACGATAATAGAATGAAAGACGTTCGAGAACGAACCAGGAGGCGGGAATATGAGCAGACCCATCCTCATCGGCATCACCGGCGGCACCGGCTCCGGCAAAACCACCGTTGCCCGGCAGATCGTGCAGCACCTGCCCACACAAAACGTCGTCACCATCTCCCAGGATGCCTACTACAAGAACCAGGACCACCTGCCCATGGAAGAGCGGGTCAAGGCCAACTACGACCACCCCTTTTCCTTTGAAACCGACCTGCTGGTGGAGCACCTGAAGGCCCTCCTCCGGGGAGAAACCATCCGCATGCCCCGGTACGACTTCGAGCACCACACCCGGAAGAAGGAATTCGTCCTCGTGGCCTCCCGGAACATCATCATCCTGGAAGGCATCCTGCTGTTTGACGAACCCCGCCTCCGGGAACTGATGGACATCAAAATCTACGTTGATACCGACGCCGACATCCGCGTCCTCCGCCGCATCAGGCGGGACATCCGCGACCGCGGCCGCACCCTGGAATCCGTCATCGACCAGTACCTCACCACCGTCCGTCCCGCCCACCTGCAGTTCGTGGAGCCCAACAAGAAATACGCCGACATCATCATCCCCGAAGGCGGCCAGAACATGGTGGCCATCGACATCATGGTCACCAAGATCAAGGCCATACTGGAAGAGCAATGAGGTCACTGGTGAACGAAATCGCTGAATTTTGATGATAAGGTCACTGGGGGACATTACCAAGGTCACTGGGGGACGGAGGTATCTGTAACCCGCTTTTCAGGGTTACATTACCTCCGTCCCCACTGTGACCCCTGACTGTGACCTGTGACCTTGCCGCGATCCTGGATGAACAGTAGAAGGAGATCCTATGAAAGCATTAACCCCCGACCTCTGGGTCGACACCCTGCAGGACATCCCCCTGCAGCAGCTGAAACACAAAGGCATTAAAGGCCTCCTCATCGACATCGACAACACCCTGGTGGCCTGGGACGCTCCCGAGCCGGCCGAACCCATCCGCCGGTGGGTCCGCAACGCCCACCGCATGGGCTTTCAGGTGGTGCTGGTCTCCAACAACAAAACCGGCCGGGTTAAAACCGTGAGCGACTTTCTCAACGTACACGGCATGGCCGGCGCCAAAAAACCCACCACCGGCGTCCTGAAGAAAGCCATGCGCCTCATGAAGCTCACCCGCCCCGAAACCGCCATCATCGGCGACCAGATCTTCACCGATGTGCTGGGCGGCAACCGCCTGGGCATCACCACCATTCTGGTTACCCCCATGAAGAGCCGGGAATTCTGGTGGACATCGCTGGTGCGCCCCGTGGAACGTCGGGTGCTGCGGCGGCTGAAACCCCACAGGTGAATGATCACTGGTCCGAAAATCCGGACGCTTCTTCACCTAAAACCGCCAATATAACGGCTTTTTCCTGCTTTTTTTGACAAAAATACCGATTTGTTATGAAATTGTCATAAAAAAGTGTTTACAAATGCTGAAAACGTGGTAAACTATTATTACAAATTTCTGAATTTGTCCAACCAAACTTTTTACCGATAACGGCAAACCAGTGGAAACGCTGGGACGCAAAGCTACAGGGCCTGTAACATGGCAGCCAGCTCCCGAAGGGAAAGTTTTTTTATTTTCTTAATGGAGAAGAGCAAACTGTCTGATCAGTGAATCACCTGTTCCAGCCTGCGCGTTCCGGCATTCAGACCAGATTTCTGGTATGAATCAGTGCAGATGATTGAACACGATGGAGGTGTATCCAGTGATCACATGGTTCCGAAAACGCGTCAACAACCAGAAAGGCTTTACCCTCATTGAACTCATTGTTGTGCTTGCCATCATTGCCATTTTAGCCGGCGTGGCGGTGCCCAGCTTCGGTGCATTCACCGCCAGCGCCAAAGAACGGGCCGACATGGCCAGCCTGCGCACGCTCAACCAGGCCACCATGCTCTACCGGATTCAGAACCCGGCAGCTGATCCTTTCAGCGGCGCAGCGGGAGGGGAATTTACCTCCGCTGATCCGGAATATGACAATCTGATGAGCACCCTCACTGCGAACAGCTACCTGGACAAACCCGTCCAGCCCCAGGCATCCGGCGCCGGATACATCTGGTCCGGCGACACCGGGCAGTGGCTCTACACCAAGAATGTCAGCACAACTGTCATGGCCGGCTCCCCGGCCATCCCGGCCTCAGCGCCGGTGATGGTGGCTTCGGCAGAGAGCACCGGCGATTTGACGGATGAAGAGAATGCAGCAGAAGCAGAGGACACGAAGGACGTATCACCCGAAAAGGGTAGCGCCAGCACGGTGGAATTCTCCCTCTGGGCCAAGGACGCGCCCTATTACACGGGGGATCTTGTCGTATTCAAAGGGCAGTACTACCGGGCTCATAAAGGCTCCATCAATAAGATGCCTACCAATAAAAATTACTGGACACCCTACAGCACGTAACATTGAATTTTTCAATCATACGTCCGGCCATTTTCTATAAAGCTATATCGTCAGGCTGGCTTGCACCTGCAGAGTCTATTCATCAGTTATTGAAATGACTTCATTTCCTTCAAACTGAATCAGATGAAACTCCGCAAAAGAATGCCGTTTGACTGTACACCCCTGACAAAAAGTGACAATGTTCAGAAAAGATGATTGACATCCGGTTTGGTTTGGGTATAATGAAATCAAACCAGTTAAGAACACATATTAAAAGTTTAAACTGAATGTTTAAACAATAGGGATAACTTTTTACCGATAACGGCAAACTTCCGGAAACGGAAGGACGCAAAGCTACAGGGCCTCTCACATGGCAGCCAGCTACCGAAGAAGAAGTTTTTTTCATAAAACTTCCACTTCGGTATTTTTTGTCACAATGATGTCACACAGTTGTCCGCCGTTTGTCACACCCGCCGGGTATCATGATAATCAAAGGACCCTCCCCCGTCGAGGCCTGCCCGGCAAGAACCGTGACGTCACGATCTGTCACAACAAATGAAAATTTCACTATGGCGTCACACTGAAAAGTGTTATAATCATTTCAGGAACGGGTATGCTGAAACGAGAAAAAAAGAACGCCGGAAGCTGCACAAAAGCTCCTGAAAAAAAGAGAAGGAGCAGAAACACCGTCTGCCACGCTGTACAAGGCATTTGCCTGCCCGCGGCGGAACAGACACCAGCAGACCGGCTGAATACCGACTATCCGTATTCGTCGGTTTTACCTTTGCATCGGAGGGACTTTCATGAAAAACGACAGGAACAGAAGGCTGGGCGATCTGCTCGTTGATGCCGGCTTAATCACCACCGACCATTTATCTGAAGCCCTGCAGATTCAAAAAGAAACCGGCAAAAAAATCGGCGAGGTGCTGGTGGCCCAGGAACTGGTGTCGGAAAAACAGATCACCGAAGCCCTGGAAAGACAGCTGGGTATCCCCTACATGGACCTGGAGAAAATCTACATACCGCCCGAGCTCCCCCGCATCATTCCGGAGAAACTGGCCCGGCGACACATCCTCATTCCCATCAAGCGGGAAGACGACATCCTCACCGTGGCCATGGTGGACCCCCTGAACTTCATCGCTATCGATGACGTCCGGATCGCCACCAACATGAAGGTGGAAGCGGTCATCGCCACCCGGGAAGACGTGCTCAACGCCATCGGCATCTACTACGAGAAGGAAAGCGCCGAAAAGGCCCTGGAAGAATTTGACGACAACTACACCAGTGAATTCTTCG
The DNA here is from genome assembly GCA_033549305.1 of Bacillota bacterium. Taxonomy (GTDB): domain Bacteria; phylum Bacillota; class Clostridia; order Peptostreptococcales; family Tindalliaceae; genus Anoxynatronum. Next base: position 6,924 of record JAWSUV010000085.1, read on the forward strand.
ATGACCTCGATGAGGAGATGCTGGCAAACGTGGCCAACGCCCCCGTCGTCAAGCTCCTGAACTCCATCATCAAGCAGGCCATCAAGATGAAGGCCAGTGACATCCATATCGAGCCCCTGGAGCGCAGCCTCCGGGTGCGGTTCCGCATCGACGGCGAGCTGCAGGAAATCATGCAGCCGCAGAAGGCCAGCCTCTCCGCCATCGTCACCCGCGTGAAGATCATCGGGAAAATGGACATCGCCGAAAAACGGATACCCCAGGACGGCCGGGTGGAAATGGAAATCGACAACCGCGACATCGACATGCGCCTGGCTATCATGCCCACGGTGTACGGCGAAAAAGTGGTCATCCGGCTGCTCGACAGAAGCGCCATTCTTCTCAGCAAGTCCGAACTGGGCTTCAATGAAAACAACATGGCCACCTTCGATCGCATCATCAAGCACCCCCACGGCATCATTCTGGTCACCGGGCCCACCGGCTCCGGAAAGACCACCACCCTCTATACCGTCCTGCAGGAACTGAACAAGATCCACAGCAACATTATCACCGTGGAAGATCCGGTGGAATACCGCATCAACGGCATCAACCAGTCACAGGTCAACGTGAAAGCCGGCCTCACCTTCGCCAGCGGCCTCCGCTCCATTCTGCGGCAGGACCCCGACATCATCATGATCGGTGAGATCCGCGACTCCGAAACGGCCCAGATCGCCGTCCGGGCCGCCATCACCGGCCACCTGGTGCTCTCCACCGTTCACACCAACGACACCGTGTCCACCGTCTCCCGGTTAATGGACATGGGCATCGAGCCCTACCTCATCTCCAGCTCCGTGGTGGGCATCCTGGCCCAACGGCTGGTGAAAAAGATCTGTGAAAACTGCAAGGAATCCTACGTGCCCGATTACAAGGACCGGATGCTCCTGGGGCTGGAAAACGGCGCCGTCATCTACCGTGGCAAAGGCTGCAACGCCTGCAACCACACCGGCTACAAAGGCCGTACCGGCATCCATGAAATCCTGCCCATGTACGAAGACATCCGGAACATGATCGACAAGCGCATGCCACAGGATGAAATCAAGCAGAAAGCCCTGGACTCCGGCATGATCACCCTGCGCCAGAGCTGCCAGCAGCTGGTGCTTGACGGTGTCACCACTGTCGACGAACTCATCAAGATGACCTACTCACTGGAATAGCACCTGAACAGGAGGGAAGCCATGGATATTCTGGAATACCTGAAGCAAGCTGTCGACGCCAAAGCGTCCGACCTGCACATCACTGTCGGCCTGCCGCCCATCGTCCGGATCGACGGCAGCCTGGAAAGGCTTGACGACGAACGCCTCACCCCGCAGGACTCCGCCGGCCTGGTCACCCAGGTGCTCACCGAGCAGCAGCTGGGGCGCCTGCAGGAAAAGGGAGAGCTCGACTTTTCCTTCTCCAACCCCGGCATGGGCCGCTTCCGCGTCAACGCCTACCGGCAGCGGGGCAGCTACGGCATGGCCTTCCGCGTGGTGCAGGACCGCATCCCCTCCCTGGAGGAACTGGGGCTGCCGGCCGTCGTGGCCGATTTCACCCGGAAACAGCGGGGCCTGGTGCTGGTCACCGGACCCACCGGCTCAGGTAAATCCACCTCCCTGGCCTCCATGATCGACCTCATCAACCATGAGCGCAACTGCCACGTCATCACCCTGGAAGACCCCATCGAGTACCTGCACAAGCACAACAAATGCGTCATCAACCAGCGGGAAGTGGGCGACGACACCCAGACCTTCGCCAACGGCCTCCGGGCCGCCCTCCGGCAGGACCCGGACGTCATCCTCGTGGGCGAGATGCGTGACCTGGAAACCATCGCCACCGCCGTCACCGCGGCGGAAACCGGCCACCTGGTGTTCTCCACCGTTCACACCATCGGCGCCGCCAACACCGTCGACCGCATCATCGACGTGTTCCCGCCCCACCAGCAGGAGCAGATCAAGGTGCAGCTAAGCTCCGTGCTGGAAGGCATCATCTCCCAGCAGCTCATGGCCAAGAAGCTCGAAAAGGGCCGGGTTGCCGCCTTTGAGATCATGACCGCCACCCCCGCCATCCGCAACCTGGTGCGCGAGGGCAAGACCCACCAGATCCAGTCAGCGGTGCAGACAGGCGCCAAGCACGGCATGGTCACCATGGACGCCGCCCTGCTGAACCATTACCGCAACGGCACCATTTCCCGCGAGACCTGCATCACCTACGCGCAGGATCACGCCTTCGTCATGAAACAACTGAGCATGATGATCTAAGAAAAGAGGTGAACAGGCATGCCCCTCTACAAATTCAAGGCCGTCACCGTCAGCGGTGAAACCATCCAGGGCTCCGAAAACGCCAATTCCAAGGCCGAAATCATCTTAAGGCTGCGGGAAAAGCAGCAGTACCCCCTCACCATCGACGAAGTCATCGGCAAAGACTTCCGCGACCTCAAAATCATGAACAAAATCAAGATCAAGCACATCGCCGTGTTCTGCCGCCAGTTCTACACCATGCAGAACGCCGGGGTCACCATCGTCAACACGCTGGACATCCTGCGCCAGCAGACGGAGCACAAGCGCTTCAAGGCCATCATGGGCGAGCTCTACGAGGACGTGCAGAAGGGCTACACCTTCTCCGAAGCCCTCGAAAAGCACCCCGATGTGTTCCCCGACCTGATGATCTCCATGGCTGCCGCCGGGGAAGCCTCCGGCAGCCTGGACACCGTCATGGAGCGCATGGCCGTCCATTACGAACAGGAATTCAAGATCAACAACAAAATCAAGAGCGCCATGGTGTACCCGGCCATCCTGTCCGTCGTCGCCATTGCGGTAGTCATCTTCCTGCTCACCGTGGTCATGCCCACCTTTGTGACCATGTTTGAGGGAAGCGGCGTTCCGTTACCTTTACCTACTCGATTGCTCATTGGCATCAGCAATTTCCTAAAACGGTTCTGGTGGGCCCTGGCCGCCTTGCTGGCAGCCGGCATCTACCTGGCCCGCCGCATCGGGCTGACCCCCGGCGGCCGCAAAACGTATGACCGGTGGAAGCTCCGCTTGCCCCTGTACAAGGGCCTGGCCACCAAAATCGTCAGCGGCCGGTTCTGCCGCACTTTGTCCACCATGCTGTCCAGCGGCATCCCCATGATGGTTGCCTTAGAGAATGTCGCCGGCGCAGTTGGAAATACAGTTGTAGGAGAAGGGATCCTGTCCGTGCGTGAAGACGTGCGCCGGGGCGTGGCCATGTCCATCCCCATCAGACGCACCGGCCTCTTTCCCCCCATGGTCGACAACATGATCAAAATTGGGGAGGAATCCGGCACGCTGGACGACATCCTCGACAAAACAGCCAATTTCTATGATGAGGAGGTGGATGTGGAAATACAGCGGTTACTCACCTTTGTGGAGCCCGGGATGATTATCATCATGGGCGTGATCATCGGATTCATCGTCATCTCCATGATGATGCCGATGTTCAATCTGGCTTCAACCATGTAAACGTAGAAAGAACGCCAATTTGACAAGGAGGTAGAAAAATGATTCAACTGATTAACAGACTAAAGAGTCAAAAAGGTTTCACCCTGATTGAGCTGATTGTGGTTATTGCGATTATTGCGATTCTGATCTTGATTGCGGTTCCGGCGTATCAGGCGTATGTGAAACAATCAAAAGAAAATGCGTTGGATGCCACTGCAGCGACCATTGGTAAAGCTGCGACTATATGGTTGACAACACCAACCAATTTACCAGCAGCTTTAAATTATACTGCTGTTAAAAGTTTAGTTGATGTGGATGCCGGGACCATAAATGCTTCTACTGTTAGTATTTTATATCAAGCAACTGATCCGGTTATTAGAGTTAGAGTACAAGATCCTACTACAGCAACAATATATGGATATTATCCTAAATCAACTAGAACGGATGAAACTATAACATGGACTGCGACACCATAATCAGCGCGGTTACATGGGGACGGAGGTAATGTAACCTTTTTCCCACCCCACCAAGTAACATGACCAAGTAACATGGGGACGGAAGTTACATGGGGACGGAGGTAATGTAACATTTTTCCCACCTCCACCAGGTTACATGGGGACGGAGGTAATGTAACCTTTTTCCAACCTCCAACCTTTGGGGACGGGAGTCACATGGGGACGGAGGTAATGTAACCTTTTTCCCGCCTCCAACCTTTAACCCAGACGGTTACATGGGGACGGAGGTAATGTAACCTTTTTCCAACCTCCAACCTTTGGGGA
>JAWSUV010000085.1:11275-11869 GCA_033549305.1 Bacillota bacterium
CGGGAGTCACATGGGGACGGAGGTAATGTAACCTTTTTCCCACTCCAAACCCAATTCCTCAACCGCTTCAACCAAGAGAGTCAGCTTCGGCTGGCTCTTTTTTGCGCTCTTTGGTATCAGAAGGTAACATGGGGACGGAGGTAATGTAACCTTTTTCTTACCCCAACTCCAACCTCCAACCCACAACCTTTCCAACAAGAGAAGTTACAGGGTAACATGGGGACGGAGGTAATGTAACCTTTTTCCACCCCGAAGTTACATCGGGACGGAGGTAATGTAACCTTTTTCCCACCCCAAACTCCAACCCGCAAAAGGTAACAAGGGGACGGAGGTAAGGATAACATGGGGACGGAGGTAATGTAACCTTTTAAGGTAACATGGGGACGGCGTGTAACATGGGGACGGAGGTAATGTAACCTTTTTCCCACCTCCAACCTTCTAACCAAACTACAACCGGACATGGGGATGGGGACGGAGGTAATGTAACCTTTTTCCCACCCCAACTCCAAACTACAAACGAAGTACACGAAGAAGTACATGAGACCAGCTACGGATAGTCAAGACTCAAATTCAAAAATAATCAGCGAATAAATC
>JAWSUV010000086.1:0-11495 GCA_033549305.1 Bacillota bacterium
CAGGAGAGGGGAGAGACGCAGGCATGAGCACCCGTATTCAACAGGAACATCAGCACCAGCTGGCAGACGGCCTTGGAAGCATGGGTTTTTCTGTCACTGAAAGTCAACTTAACCAGTTCACCCTCTTTTATGACCTGTTGGTGGAATGGAACACTCGGATGAATCTGACGACGTTAACGGAACCCGGAAAAGTAGTCACCCATCACTTTCTCGACTCCGCAACCTGTGCCCTGAGTGAGGCGTTTTCCTCCATGGGAAACGTGCTGGATATCGGAACCGGAGCTGGGTTTCCCGGCATTCCGCTAAAAATACTTTTTCCGCAGCGGCAGTTTACATTGATGGACTCTCTCCGGAAACGCATTACTTTTCTCCAGCAGGCGGCAGTGGTGATGGGACTGGAGAAACTGCAGCTAATCCATGCCCGTGCAGAAGAAGCCGGAAAAGACAGTGATCACAGGGAACAATACGACGGAGTGGTTTCAAGAGCTGTTGCCTCTCTGCCTGTACTGCTGGAATATGCCGTGCCCTTTCTTCGGGTGGATGGATTTTTTCTCTGCCAGAAAGGACCCCGGTGGCAGGGAGAAATTCAGGAGTCGGAAAGGGCCATGCGTTTGTTGTCGGTTAGCCTGGAAGAAAGCCTTCCTGTTCGCATTCCTCTTACGGACATGAAGCACCATCTGCTGGTTTTTCGAAAAACGGCATCCACTCCTTCCCGATATCCGCGAAAACCGGGCACACCAGCCAAAAAACCACTTTAACGGAAAATGGAGATTCCGCAACAGCCTGTATACCAAGGGATTAGAAGAACGTTTCACGTGAAACAATTTTACTGACAGATTGAAAAGACGGGGAAGGGATTGCAGAAAGAAAGAAGATATTTTTCATTTATTATCATGATAAAACGTGGTAAAATAGAACGGGCAGGATAGAAGCGGCGCTGCAGGAAGCAAAAGGGGAAACCCTCTGAGAAAGCGAAAAAGATTCAGAAGCCTTGACTAATCAGAAAGCGCCCAGCGCTTTTTTTTCAACCAGCAGGCAGGACGTAAAAAGGAGGAACAGCGTGGGAACATCCATAGCAGTGTTTAACCAAAAGGGCGGGGTGGGAAAGACCACGATGGTCGTCAACCTGAGTGCCTGTCTGGCAGCACGGGGCAAAAAAATCTGTGTCCTTGACATCGATCCCCAGGGAAATGCCACAAGTGGGTTCGGGATCGACAAAAAAACACTGGAGGCAACCATCTATGATGTTCTGGTGAATGAGACAGACATTCGCAGTGTGGTCATTCCTTCCGGCTACGAAAACCTTGACCTGATTCCTGCCAGCGTGGATCTTGCAGGGGCTGAAATCGAGCTGACTGCACAGAAGCATCGGGAGCGGGTACTGCGAGGGGCACTTCAAACCATCAAAGACGAATATGATTATATTTTTTTGGACTGCCCCCCTTCTCTGGGACTCCTGACAATCAATTCTCTGGCGGCAGTGGACCGCATCCTGATTCCGATCCAGTGTGAGTATTATGCGCTGGAAGGGGTCAGCCTGTTGATGAATACCTTCCAAATGGTGAAAGACAACTTGAATCCGGGGTTGACAATCCAGGGAGTGGTACTGATGATGTTTGACGGCAGAACAAACCTTTCGATTCAGGTTGTAGAACAGGTGAAGCGGGTTTTCAAAGGAAAGGTATACGTCACGATTGTTCCCCGAAACATTCGATTGGCGGAAGCACCCAGCCATGGACAACCCATCATTTATTATGACGCCCGATCCAAGGGCGCCGAAGCTTATCTGGAACTGGCGGACGAATTCATCGATTTGGAAGAAGGTGACTGGTAATGGCAACAACCGGTAAAAAAAGGGGATTAGGCAAGGGGCTGGAGGCACTTATCCCACACTGGCAGGATATGGAACGGGAAGCTGGAGATGCAGACAGGGATCAGATCCGGATGATTTCACTGGAAAAGATTTATCCCAATGAAAATCAACCCCGGAAATCATTTGAACCGGCAGCACTCCATGATCTGGCGACGTCTCTCAGAGCCCACGGCATGATCCAGCCGATTTTGGTGAGCAGGAAAGAAAAAGGTTTTATGATTATTGTGGGAGAACGCCGCTGGCGGGCTGCACAGCAGATTGAAATGGAGCAGATTCCCTGTATAGTCAAAGACTACACAGAGCGGGAACTGTATGAGGTGGCGTTAATTGAAAATCTTCAGCGGGAAAACCTTTCGGTCATTGAAGAAGCCAGTGCCTATCAGTACCTGATGGAGGAATACGAGCTGAACCACGATCAGCTGGGTGATGCGCTGGGGAAAAGCCGTTCTTATGTTGCCAATACCATCAGGCTGCTTCAGCTATCATCCCCGGTAATGGAACTGGTAAAAGCAGGAAAACTCAGCGGCAGCCAGGGACGTGCGCTGCTTGGCGTCAGTGAGGAAGACCTGCAGCTGAAATTGGCACGGCGTGTGGTGGAAAGCAAGCTGAATGTGCGCCAGGTGGAAGAAATGGTGCGCCAGGAACGGAAAAAACAGGTGAAGAAGCCGGCGCCGAAGCGAAAAGACCCGGAACTGCTGGCGCTTGAATCCCGCCTGCAGGACTTTTTAAATACGAAGGTCACCATCGTGCATGGTGTTAAAAAAGGGAAAATTGAAATTGAATACTATAACCAGCAGGACCTGGAAAGAATCCTTGAATTATTGGAAACAGAAGCATAGTCAAGGATCCGCATGCGTTCTTGAAGTTGCTGGCCGCCATCTTGGATAGAATGGAGTTTTTATATGATTTACCTGGATAATGCTGCCACCAGCTTTCCAAAACCACGGACTGTTGTGGAGGCAGTGATGAAACAACTGGAACAGGTGGGGGGGAATGCAGGCCGTTCAGGACATCAAGGTGGATTAGCCACCAGCCGTGTTCTTTACGAAACCCGTTGCCTGATCAGTCAACTGATCAACTGTTCAGATCCTCTTCAGATAAATTTTACACTCAATGCGACAGAGGCGCTTAATCTGGCAATCCACGGAGCGTTAAGCACCGGGGATCATGTGGTGACAACGTCCATGGAACACAACTCAGTGCTGCGCCCCTTAAAAGAAGCGGAAGAAAAGGGCGTTTCCCATACGATTGTCTGGGGCGACAGAGAGGGACGGGTTGATCCTGCGGAAGTGGAAAAGGCCCTCCGCCCTGAAACGCGGATGATCATCCTCAACCATTGTTCCAATGTCACGGGGACCCTTCAGCCCCTGAAAGAGATGGTGGGGATTGCTAAGAAGCACAGTCTCCTGATCCTGATTGATGCCTCGCAATCCTGCGGTTGCATTCCGATCGATGTGAAAACGCTGCAAATAGATCTATTAGCGGCTCCCGGCCATAAGGCCCTGTTGGGGCCGCAGGGAACAGGGTTTTTATACATTGATAAGAAGCATAAAATAAAAACGCTGAAGCAGGGCGGTACCGGAAGCCGGTCGGAAGACCTCCGCCAGCCGGAAACCATTCCGGACTACTATGAAAGCGGCACTCAAAACAGTCACGGGCTTGCCGGTCTCAAAGCGGGCGTTCAATTTGTGCTGGACCAGGGGGTGGATGCCATCCACGACCATGAGCGACAACAGGTCCGCCGGTTGATGGAAGGGCTCTCTGTGATTCCGCGCATTTCTCTGTATGGACCGCCGCCGGAACACCCCAGGGGGTCCGTGGTTGCTTTTCGGGCAGCGGCAATGGATGTTAATCAAACGAACTATGTGCTGGATAACATCTATGGAATCTCCGCCAGATCGGGACTCCATTGTGCACCGCTCGTTCACCAGACCCTTGGCACTTTCCCTGAAGGGACAATTCGTTTCAGCCCCGGCATTTTCACCACCTCAACAGAGGTTGATGCAACGCTGAAGGCAGTCAATGAAGTAATGAAACAACTGAGCTAACGGCATAAGAGGCAGCAGCCTGTCTGAGACAGTTCAAGAACACGTATGAATCAAAAAGGAGAATGCGCATGAATCCCTGGTTCATTATGCTGGAACAACATACCGGTGTATGGCTGGCAGCCGCCATTGGTGCAATCATGCTTCTTTTACTGGGCTTGGTCGTACTTTGGATAAACCTGCTCTCATTTAAACGGAAATTTAAGCAGTTAATGCGTGGAGCCGATGGCGCAAATATTGAAAAGCAGCTCCAGGAACATATGGCGGAACTCAAGACATACCGCGAAAGCGCAGAATCAAACCGAATTCAAATGACTATTTTAGAAGAAAACCTGAAGCACTGCGTTCAATATGTCGGCATAAAAAGATACAATGCATTTGAAGATATGGGCAGTCGGCTAAGCTACTCCATCGCGTTGCTGGATGGGCAACTGGACGGGGTTGTCATGACGGGGATTTACGGAAGGCAGGAGTCCACGACTTATGCAAAAGGAATTCGACGGGGACTCTCCGAACAACACCTGTCAGTGGAAGAGATGGATGCGCTGCAAATGGCTAAAGAACAACAAATGAAGAGGGAAAAAAAGTGAAACCTTATTGCCTGATCGTCAATCCCAGCGCCGGAAGGGGAAAAAGCAACGCTATGGCCGGCAGAATTGAACAGTCTCTTCAGAGGCTGGAAATCTGCTGGAAACGGTGGAACACCACGCAGGCAGGCGATGCTGAAGAAATGGCCCGCAAACTCCAACCTGAGGCTTACAGCCGTATAGTGGTTGTCGGAGGTGACGGCACGCTGAACGAAGTGGTCCGCGGCTTAACGCGACCGGCGCCGCCCATCGCTGTGTTTCCAGCGGGAACCGGCAATGATGTGGCGCGCATGCTGGGTATTTCCAGCGAAGAACATGCTCTGAAAACAGCCATCCATGGGGTGGCCCGGAAGATTGACCTGGGCCTGGTATCAGGAGAGGCGTTTATCAATATCTTCAGTTTCGGCTTTGACGCAGCTGTTGCAACCCAGGCAAACGAGTGGAAAAATCGATTGCCGGGATGGCTCTTATATCCGGCAGCCCTGGTGAAAATGGTTTTCTATTTCAAATGCCCCCAGGTAACGCTTCGCATCACAGGGGAAGAGGGAGTAAAAGAAATAGGCCCGGAGAAGGTGCTTCTGTTAGCGGTGTGCAATGGCAGCCATTACGGCGGCGGCATGAACATTAACCCGCAGGCGGATCCTTTTGACGGCGAGATGGAACTGTGCGTTGTCAGGGCGATGCCCTGGTGGAAAATCCTGGCTCTTTTTCCAACAGTCTATAAAGGAACACATTTACAGTTTCGGGAGGTGTCACTGGAAAAAGTGACAGCTGTCTCTTTTCAAGCTGACCGTGAAATGCTGATGAACCGGGATGGAGAAACCTGGCATGAAAAGCAGGGTGCTATTTCGTTGATTCATGAAGGGTTAACGGTGATGTGTCCGGACGATTAGCCCCCCGGTATGAAAGTCGATCATACTGTTTCACGTGAAACAGGAGGGATATCATTGCAAAAAAGACGAGGCCTTTCGGGTCTCCTGATTGTTTTTGTGTTTTTGCTGGTGGTTAGTCCCTGGGCGGTTCGCTGGATTCAGCGCACTTTTCTTTCCCCGGAATTGATTCTCCAGGTTGAAAGGGAAGTGGCCATTCCCTACAGCGGCAATTGGGATATCTTGCCGGGGAATGACGGTGTTTTTCTCATTCGCAATGCAGAAATTCGATACATAACACCCCGGCAGGAGGATGACTGGGCCTTTGGCACCGAAACGCTGGTGCCGGTAGCCGGAGGGAATCGAGAGCATATTTATTTAATGGAATCCTCCCCCCGTTATCTGCTGCGCGTCAATGAGGCAGGACACATGCTTTACCAGCAGGCTGCCAACCGCAGTGCCGAAAGCATGAGTGTCGGCGACGAAAACTATCTGGTACTGCAGCATCCGCCGGAAAACCGGCTGACGCCTTTTTCTATTCTCGACCCGGACGGCCGGGTGATGGGAAGCATTTTGCTGACAGAGGGAGAAATCCTCAGCACGGTGATTGACAGCCGACAGAACCGGGTGTTTATCAGCGTGCTTCGGCTGAAGGGTAACGGCTATGAAACTGTATTATTGGGATATGATCTGCAGGGCGTGCTTCAAACGTCTAAGAGTTTTGCTGATCAGGTAATGATGGATATGACCGTCAACCGGGAGGGAGAGCTTGCCTTATTAACAGACCAGGCATTGCTGCTGTATACCATAACCATGGAAGAAGTGTGGCGCCATCCGGTGGAACCCTACTACCTTTCCCGGCATGATGACCGGGAAAACTGGGTGCTGGCTCACCGGCGGGAATATTATCAGGAAGCGCTGCCATCGGAAACCTCAGCCGAAACCGTCCTGACACACATCAATCTCAATCGTCGCGAGGTCACGGTTTTTGTTGATTCGCAGGATATCAGTGCGCTAACTGTCCAGGGAGACCGGATTTTAACCAGAACACCCCGTGGGATCAAACTGTTCCGACAGGGTGGGAACGTCGTGGACGAACAGGCGTTCCAAGATGAGGTGGAGGAGGCCTTCCTGCTAGAAGGTAACCGGATCGCTGTCCAGCGCCGCGGCCAGATCGTGTTTTATCAATTGAGAACGGACAATTAAGGAGGCTTCCCATGAACTGGATGGATTATCTGTTGCTTGGGATCCTTGCGTTTAGCGTGATCCGCGGATATCAGCGCGGCTTGATCATGACCGTTGCCAGTTTGGCGAGCTATCTTGCCGGCTGGTGGGCAGCGACTACCTACAGCGAGCCTGCAGCGGCCGCACTGCTTAAGACTGAATCGGTGTACCAGCCATTGTTTGAATGGCTGCGCGGGTTTTTGGAAAGCAGAAGCAAAGGGATGGGCATGGGGCATCTGGTGGAAGATTCCTTCCAGGACTCCTGGTTTTCGCTTCCTTTGCCGCAAGTGACACAAAGATGGCTGCAGCATCCGGAACAGGCAGGAGAATGGATGCAGCAGACAGAAAACTGGCTGCTAGACCAGGCGGCGGCTGCGTTGGCGCAGATTGTGGTTGCTTTTGTCGCTTTTATCCTGGTCTTTCTGGTGGTTAAGAACCTGGTATTTTTCCTTGGAAAGCTGCTGAACGGGGTTTTCAAGCTGCCCCTGCTCAATGGACTCAATCGAGGTGGAGGACTGGCAGCCGGCCTGTTGCGCGGCGTTTTGATTATCTGGGTCCTGTTGATTCTCGCCACGCCCCTGCTGGTCGCAGATCCGGAAGGGAACCTTGCCGAAGCGCTGCGGCAGTCAATGCTTCTGGACCGTTTTTCCTGGTTCTCTTCGACTTAGAAGACCGCCCTTTACCGATGATGACATTCCTTCCCAGAAAGGAGGCCATTCCATGGCCTATAAAGCCCTGTACCGCAAATGGAGACCAGAAGTGTTTGAAGAGGTCATTGGTCAGACCCAGGTGATCCGCACCCTTAAAAACCAGGTGAAAACGGACAGCATTTCGCATGCTTATTTGTTTTCGGGGATCCGCGGAACCGGAAAAACCTCCACCGCTAAAATCTTTGCCCGAGCCATTAACTGCCTGAATCCCAACGAAGGAGATCCCTGCAATGTGTGCGAGATTTGCCGGGGAATCCTGTCGGAGCAGATGATGGATGTCCTGGAGATCGATGCTGCCTCCAATAACGGAGTTGACCACATCAGGGAAATTAGGGAGAGCGTGAAGTATCCACCCGTCAAAGCCAGGTACAAGGTCTATATCATTGACGAAGTTCACATGCTGAGTACCGGGGCCTTCAATGCACTGCTGAAAACACTGGAGGAACCGCCGGATCATGTCGTCTTTATACTGGCAACGACAGAAATTCAAAAAATTCCGGCAACGGTCTTATCACGCTGCCTGCGTTTTACCTTCAAACCACTCGGTCTGGAGGAAATCCGGCAGCGCCTGTTGACGATTTGCCGCTCCCTCGATGTGAATTACGAAGAGGCGGCGGTGACCACCATAGCTCTTAATGGCGAAGGGGCATTGAGGGACGCCCTCAGCATCCTGGACCAGTGTCTGGCGTATCATCCGGGCGAACTTCATTACCATCAGGTAACGGAAGTTCTGGGCAGCATCAATGAATCTCTGTTGTTTCAACTGGCGGATCATATGGGCAGACAGGAGGCGCTGGAAGCGGTCAGGCTCGTGCAGTCTCTTTATCTGGAAGGAAAAGACCTGAAACAGCTGGTCACTGATCTCATGAAGCATTTCAGATGGCTGCTGATGGCCTCCCTCAATGCAACGGTGGAAGGATGGGAAAGTTTACCGGAGGCGACCCGGGAGCAATACAGTGAACAAAGCCGGCTTTTTAAGACCCGTGAGCTCAGTGGGATCATTCGACAACTGGCAGACACGGAATTCGTCATGAAGCGGAGTGCCCAGCCTCAACTGATGCTGGAAAACAACCTGATTTCACTTTGTCAAACAACGCAACGCACACATCCAGGCGAAAGTTCGGCGGTAAATCAGCTGGGGGTAGAAACGTGGGAGGCACTGGATGAACGGATCGGGCGCATCGAACGCTTTCTGGCCCGTCTCAGCAGCCGCAAGACGAAACAGCAACCGGCGAAAGAGACTCCGGCAGCAATCGAAACGGTATCAGCGGATGAATCCAACGGAGACGCCCTGAGGGATAATCGAGAAACGCCGACTGCCAGGGAAGCAATCCCGCGGGAAGCAACCCCAGAGGCCTCCCCGGCAAAACCGCCGGGATTAACGGAGAGGGCCGCATCAATGCCGGAGGAAACGTCCGCGCGGGAAAAAACAGTCATATCAGAAGAGCCGCCGCAGACATCCCCTGAGGAACCGGTTGCACCTGCTGCGTGCGGTATCGGCACATCAACGCCCCTGACGCTGGAGACAATGAAAGAGCTGTGGCCTCATGTGCTGGATCAAATGAGGCAGGATAAAAAAGTGTCTGTCCAGGCGATGGCCCGTGAGGCCCGGCTGGAAAAAATGGATGGCTGCGAATTAACCCTCGCCTTTCTGCCGGAGCAAGCCATTCTGTGTGAAAGGTTGGGGCGGGAAGACATCAGGAATTATCTGGCCACCTTGATTCAGCAGAAAACCGGGCGACGGTTGCGGCTGCAGTTACAGGTTTCCGAAGCATCCAGCGAAGTGGAAGGAAAAGCCGGAAACATAGCAGACAGACTGCGCCAGATGGTGCCGGAAGACCTGCTGGTGATTGAAGAGGAGGATTAACCGCTGGCCGGAGAGCCGTCTGGACGAAGAAGGACGACGAGAAGGCCGGGGTGCCTGCCATCAGGCACGGGATTATGGTATAATAAGGCGATAATACAAATCTCAAAAAACTGTCGCGGGAAACGGGGCAGTCATCACATAAAGGGGGTAACGAGCATGGGTAAAAAAGGGTTTGCTGGCATGGGCGGCATGCCAAACATGAACGCGATGATGAAACAGGCGCAGAAGATGCAGCAGCAGATGGCAGAAATGCAGGCAGAGCTGGAAAAACGCGAATTTGAAACCAGCGCCGGCGGTGGTGCGGTGACGGTGAAAGTAAACGGAAAAAAAGAAGTCATTGACATACAGATCCAACCGGAAGTTGTGGATTCTGAGGACGTGGAAATGCTCCAGGACCTCATCATGGCAGCCGTGAATGAAGCCATCAGGGCTGCGGATGAAACTGTGTCCAGGGAAATGGGTAAGTTGACCGGCGGCTTGAATCTGCCCGGAATGTAGTTAGGAGAAAGAGCATGCAGGAATATACCGCCCCCATTGCCAGTCTGATCGAAGCTTTCAGCAAACTTCCCGGCATTGGCAGAAAAACTGCCCAGCGGCTGGCTTTTTACGTCATCAGCATGGATGGCAGGGAAGTGACACAACTGGCCAGGGCGATCGTGGAAGCGAAAAAGAACATCCGGTATTGTGAACGCTGCTGCAATTATACCGATCATGAACAATGCTCTATCTGTCGTGATCACAGGCGGGATCATACCATTCTGTGTGTGGTGGAAGATCCCAGGGATGTGGCCGCACTGGAAAAAACCAGGGAATACCACGGCCTGTACCATGTGCTTCACGGGGCAATCTCACCGCTGGAGGGCATTGGGCCGGAAGACATTAAAATCAAAGAACTGCTGGCCAGGGTGGCGGAAGAACCCGTGGAAGAAGTCATTCTTGCCACGAACCCCACCATTGAAGGCGAAGCCACCGCCATGTATTTAGCCCGGATTTTTAAGCCTGCCGGAATCACCGTTTCACGGATTGGGTACGGCATACCGGTGGGGGGAGATCTTGAATATGTGGACGAAGTGACGCTCTTAAAAGCCATGGAAGGACGTAAAAAGCTATGAAAATCGGTTTGAGAACCATCAAAACCGGAATCGCAGTGGCTCTGGCGCTGATGGTTGTACAGATTTTCCGCTTGGAAAGTGTGATCTTTATCAGCATCGCTGCGCTTATCGGGATGAAGCCTACCATTTCTGATTCCTGGAAAGTAGGTGCCTACCGGATTTTCGGGACAATCGTTGGTGCTGTCTTCGGTGTGCTGATGGCCTTAATTTTCCCCAGTCATTTTCTGCTTGCCGGCCTGGGCATCGTGCTGTTGATTCTGGTCATGAACCGACTGGAGATTTCTGAGGGCATCACCATCAGCGGCGTGGTTTTTATCAGTATTTTTATGAATCATCAGACGGATGTCAATGTTTTTGCCTATGCCCTCAGCCGTCTCACAGATACTTTTCTGGGCTTATCCATTGCCCTGCTGGTGAATTACTTTATCCTGCCGCCCAAGTATGACCGGCTGGCCATGTCGGAAATGCAAAAAGACATGAGCCGGATCCTTTCCTGCCAGAATCAGTTGCTGGGATTCATCCTGGGAAGGGAACAGCTGGAGCTGTCGGAAATGGATGCGCAGATCGAAGGCATATACGAGGAAATTATCGAATCCAAAAACCTGGCAGAAATGCAGGAAAAAGAAGAAAGACTGAATGTTTACGGCCAGGTGCTGTGCAAGGAAATCAACCTGGTGCTGCGCATTACCACGGATATGTACCAGCACTTGAAGAATCTGTATGGGTTAGTGGAAAAAGGCATTTCTCCCCACACAACCAGACTGGTAGAAAGAGAAATGGTCCTCCTTTATGAAAAGCTTAAGGAAGAGGAAACTTCCCTGCAGGCAGGGGAGCCGTTGCGATCAGAAGCCTTTCAGAACATGCTGGAAGATGTGACGAAACTGAAGGAACGGTTGAAAAGCCAGGAGGTATCCCAGCAGATGGAAGCTGAAGAAATCGTCAAACTAATGGTACTGGCGTACAACCTCGGCGAGATCATCTCTAAAATTGACCTTGTTACTTCCCAGCGTTATGCGTGAGGGATGCCTGTCACTTCGACCGTGTCCGGGTGCAAACAAAGAGCAGAACATTGGGTGACATCAAAGAAGGAGCTGCCTGAAATGGAGCTGCAACAACGAAAAGCCTTAACTGAATCGGCCATGATCGCCACGCTTACCTCTATGTTTGTCGTAGCTACGTTCTATATCCCGATGCTGAGCATCCTGCTG